>CAZFMX010000127.1:0-3245 GCA_964520425.1 uncultured Desulfobacteraceae bacterium | reverse complement strand
CAGAGGAGCAAGGGGGTCTCTTTTTAGTTCCGTCACCCAAAAGATGACCAAGCCTATTTTCACCCCAAAGCGGATAATCCGCAGTGGACAGGCACAAAGAATTCACATCGCTATGGCAATATGGCTTTGTGAGGTTGCTCCAAAGCATGCATATACCTGGTGCCGTTCCACTACCTCTGGACAGATGGTGACGAACTGAAAAGGGACCCCTTGCCCCTCACGGATCTGTGGTATAGATGTAATGATGTGAGTTACTCCTGAGACACGACACGAGTGAGTTCAGCTAGGACTGACATGTTCCCGGATATTGGCCCGCCAGGATTCGAGGATAGCGATCATCCTTTTCGTTCCTGCGACGTGCGTATCCTGAGTTCCTTGATCCCTTTGAGCCTCCTCTTGCGGGATCGCCTGCAATGCCTCCAGTCTTTCTCTCAAGTGAGTATCTTCCGGATTTAACGCAACCAGGGTTCTGTAGGTGTCTATGGCCTTTTGAAGTTCCCCCTGTTTAAAATAAATCTCCGCTAGTGTGGGGGTGGCGATCTCCGGTGATTCTTCCTCCGATTCTTCTCCAAATGTTGTGGTGATTACTTCAGACGAGGATTGGGGTTCGCCGGCGGAACGATCTTCTTTGGGACTTAAGTCGTCATAGAGGCGAAGGGCATTCTCGTCTTGCGGGTGGTAGGCCAAATAGATTTTCAAGGCTTCAATTGCCTCCCTATTTCTTCCTTGCTTACCGCATATCTCGGCTTGGAGTTTGTACACATCAGCCAAATCACAAATCAGTCCAATGATCTTCTTGAGTTCGGTTTCGGCATGGGAAACCTGACTCGTCTCCAGATAGCTTTCAGCAAGAAGATGGCGTATATAGATATCGTTTGGGTATACGGCCAAAGCTTTGAGACATTCTTGAATGACCCTGTCAATATCTCCATCTTCCTTAAGCTTGGTAAGGATGAGTATGAGTGTTCTTTGAGAGGGGGCACTGTTTAAAATCTGATCATACAAGTCATGTGAGTTTCCCATCTTGCTATCCTTTCCAAATATTCGGTTCTGTTCCGTGCATCTGCATGTGGCTGCAATCAAGCAGTCCGTGTCCTATTCTTTTTCTATCTGGAAGCTATGACGGTAATCATCTCCTCTGCTAAACTTAAATAGGATTTCATCTTCCTTGACCAGACCCAGTTCTTTTCGAGCCACAGATTCCAGATAAGCCGAATCAGTATTCAATCTCCGAATCTCTTCAATGAGTGCCTGATTTTCATTCTCAACTTTTTGAATCCTTTCTATATAGGCCTGTCTATTCTTTTCCATTCTGTACAGATGGAGAAACCCCCGCTTGCCAAACCCCAGCCACGTTATGATCAGACCAAGAAGGATGAAGGCTATGAATGAAGACTTAAAAAACTTTTTTATATTGAGATTCAAGATAAAACCGCTCCGTAATTGATGTCAGATTATCTTGTCTGCTTTCCACTGCGCAGCAATGAGGATGGAGTCGACGCCGGCTGTCTTAGCCAGATCCATGATCCGAACGACATGTCCATGCGGGACATCTTTATCTGCCTGTAGAATCACTTGAATAATCCCCTTTTCGCGAACAAAAACCTCAAGTCTCTCTTTGAGCGCGTTCAGGTCAACCTTTTGACCTTCAATGTAGATCTGCCCCGATTTGTCAATGACCAGAACAATTCTGTTCTTCTCATAATCTAAGGTCCTGTTTTCTACCCTAGGTAGTTTGATCCGCACGCCAGAGGCTACATCAAAGTTGGAGGTGACCATGAAGAAGATCAGGAGTAGAAAGACGATATCGACCAAAGGGGCTATGCCAAGTCTTGTTTCTTCTTCTTTAGGCCTCCTGAAACGCATGCTCTCCTATCCTTTGATCACGTTGTTCGTTCCTGTCTATGGGGTTTGATGAACGACATCTATCTGCACGTCACTCCTGTTTATCGTAGTTATCCATGATCTCAATAATGCCCAGGGAATTCTCTTCCATTTCAAAAATAAGGGATTCTGCCTTATCCCGAAGAATTCGGTAACAGACAAGGGTGGGGATGGCCACACAAAGGCCTGCAGCCGTGGTTATGAGCGCTTCTGCGATTCCTCCGGCGAGAGAAGATGGGTTTCCCACCCCCTCTACAGAAATGACGTTAAAGGTCTTAATCATGCCGGATACAGTTCCCAGCAGGCCCAGCAGGGGCGTTAGATTGCCGACGGTAGCTAGAATCCCTACACGTTTTTCAAGTATAACCGCCTCTCGACCTCCCCGTTCCTCAATGGCCTCTTTAACGAGCCACATGCCTTTCCCGGATCTCTTCAATCCGGCTGAAAAGATATTTGAAATGGGCGATGTGTCTTTTTGACACAAAGAGAGGGCTTCAGACACCTTTTTCTCTGTAAGTAATTCAGCCACTTTGCGGATAAGTACATCGGGGATGATGCGGTTACGTCTCAACACCCACAACCGTTCCAGAAAAATGGCCAGTGCTAAGATTGAGCAGAGGATAATCGGGGCCATAAATACCCCGCCTTTTACAATGAGGTCAATCACAGGAATATCTCCGGAGGTGAAATCGTTCTTTCTTGATGTTTATAATAAGTGAATGTATCTACTTTGACCTTTTGAGGGTAAATCTTCTGTACCTCAAAGGCTCATTTTCCCCTGAAAACAGGTCATCAAGATCCCTTATGAGAAATTTCAAATAGGAGATCTTTTCCGGCACGTCATCAGTCTCAAGTAACTCGAATGATTTTTCGATATCATCCAAGGCCTTCTCGATTTCGGCCACAATGTCAAACTCTCTTGAGAGTTCGAGGCTCTCAGTGAAGTCCTCTGTCATCTCTATTTCCTTGTGCATGAAATTTAAGGATTACTCGCTCAAAGCTCTCACACGGTCGAATTCCTGTCGGCTTAAAAACCAGATAGGAACAAAACTTCCGATATTCATGTTTAGAGTGCCTATGACAGTGAAAACGCCCTGTTAAGAGTACTATAAAATGTCGCTTTGGTCAAGGAGGGGGTGATGGTGCCAGGTCTCTTCCAAAATGCGCGATCATCAGCTCATGAATGGGTATTTGATGGTGGATTTTGGGATGGAGAGTCTCCTCTTGGCGATTTCATATAAAGGAGAACACGGGAGAGAATTCCGCGAAATCTATCGGGATTCATCATGTGGCATAGCTGTGAAGACCTGACAGTATGAAATTGACTCCCAAATAGGTAAATATGACACAGAAGAAACCGA
>CAZFMX010000126.1:0-3690 GCA_964520425.1 uncultured Desulfobacteraceae bacterium | reverse complement strand
GCAGGGAACAGCTCCCCGGTGGCTCTTTTGCAAAGACATCCAGGGCTGCGCCGGCAATCTTTTTTGACTGGAGGGCCTGGCCCAAGGCATCCTCGTCAATGATCCCCCCCCTTGCAGCACAGATGATGTATGCCCCATCCTTCATCTTGGCAATTGTCTCGGCATTTACGAGATTCGCCGTTTCCTCTGTCTTGGGGATGTGAAGACTGATGTAATCCGCCATGGGCCACACCTGATCCAGATCTTCAAATAGTTGAATGCCCATATCCCGGGCAACAGCTCTTTCGATATAGGGATCATAGGCGATCACGCTCATTCCCAGGCTCTGTGACAAACGTGCGACGATTGAACCGATATTTCCGATTCCGATTAGGGTTAGTGTCTTCCCCTTGATTTCAGTCCCCATGAGGGCCTTTTTTTTCCATTGGCGCGCCTTCAAACTCTCAGTTCCTCTGGGAATATGGCGGCTAAGGGCTATCATGAGGCCGATAGTCAACTCTGCGACCGCGTTTGAGTTCTGTCCGGGGGTGTTCATCACAAGCACACCCTTTTCGGTTGCAGTTGGAATATGTATGTTATCCACACCTGTGCCTGCCCGGGCAATGGCCTTGAGCTTTGTAGCCGATTCAAGTATTTCAGGTGTGACCTTCGTAGCGGAACGGACAAGTAATCCCTCATAATCCCCGATAATGGCTCTCAATCCTTGTGGATCAAGTCCTATGTTGACATCCACGTCTATTCCTGCCTCCTTAAGTACCCCAACGGCGATATCCGACATGGCATCTGAGATTAAAACCTTCATATTAACCTCCTTTTGATCTTCTTTGGTTCCATTTTATTGAAAAAAAACCTGCCATGAGCTTGAACGAATGGCAGGAGTATAAATCTATTCCTTCTAAAAGTAGACTATGCGCCCCTCTTTTGCGTTAGATATGAGAGGATGCCCATTTTTCAGTGTTGGAGTATAGGGAATTTGGCAGAACGTGTCTAGGGAAATTTGCTATTCCCAAGGTTTAGGATGACTTGGCTCTATCTGAAATAAAGGATACGTAAGGCATCACTTTGAGGACAAAGAAAATACGCGGCACTCCGAAGGGGACTCTTCATATATATTTGCTCTACTACTTGCCTTTTCGAATGTAGATATTACCGTCAACCGTTGAGATCAGAAAATCAGCGCCGCCCCCGTTGATCTTCCCGGTGATAGTGTTCCCGAACATTCTAGCCAGACCGTTTTTCCATCCTCTATTCCTGTTCGCGTCAATCTCTTTCACATGTATTATATCCATGTCGAAATCCGTATATATGTCGCCATCAACATTCTTTGCCGAGATGGTTGCCTTGATGTCCGCAGGAAATGTCACATCGATATCTCCATCAATCGTACTGAAAGCCATGGGTTCTTCTTTAGGCACTTCTTTGAAAATGATTGATAACTCGCCGTCTATGGAATGGGCTACCACTTCACCGGAAATATTATTGAGACTTATGTCTCCTTCCCTCGTATTGACCTCGATTTCACCCGAAACGTTATTGATGGTGATATCGCCGCTGGACATACTGCCGAAGGGGTTAAATGAAGAGAAGACATTTTCGAGCATATCGCCAATATTCTCCATAAGCATGTCAACGTAGGAATTCGGAGCCATGGGATCGACTTGTCTATCCGGCGGCACCGGTGGCACCGGCGGCACTATTCTTGCTGCTGGTCTTGCCGCACCACCACCGAATTGCAGAGATGTGTTGAATGGGACTCTTATGAACAAATCAGACTCATCTCTCATGGACCTCGTGATTACGATGGCATTCTCTTCTTTCACAGAAGATATGGTTAGGCCGAAACCGGAAATCCGCTTCATCCCCTTGGCCTTTTCATCTTCCGGAAGACTTGGAGCGTTTCTAAATGATGATTTAGCTTCAATAATGACACCTTGGCCGTCATACCCTTCAACGGTGATGTCTCCTTCGCCCGAGATAATTCTAACAAGCCCCGGCTTTGACGGTTTGGGAAAATCTACTTCTTCACGACTATTATTTGTCGTATCTGCTCCGACAGATAAAGAGAATAATCCGAGGAATAGAATAGCTGTTATTTGTTTGATAAGCGTCTTCATGATCCATGCTCCTTTTTTTTCTCTAATAATAAATAGTGTCCATCCCCATCTTCGCACGCTTTTTGACCGGTTCAATACTTCGAGGGTTTTCCGCGATGATTTTAAAGGCATCAACCGCCCGTTTCTCCCGAAGTCTCACCAATGTGTCTATCAACGATATTTGGACCAGAGGTGATGTTTGGCGCGGCAGGGATTCAACAAGATCGGTCCTCACGTCCGATGAATCGGAGAATCGGTCTAATGCGTCCACAGCCGCCAGGCGGACACTGACGTTAGGGTCGGTATTGAGCGTAGTCACAAGTGCGTCCAGATATCTATCGTCCGGCTCGGGAATGTCGCGACTCATATAGACGCCCCGCAGCCGCTCGCTCGCAATGGGTTGATTCAGGAGGGAAAGCGTGACCAATCGGCGCATTTCCGTCATCTCCTTATTAAGCCGTTCGAGTTTCCCTGTTGACTGGGTTGCCGTATTCACGCGAAGGCCAATTGTAAGACCGACAATTAAAAAGATAGCGGTTACACAGAACTGAAATACAGGCTGCCTTGGCCACCAGACTTTCATCCTTTCATTGAGTTTTTGAAACCAGGATACTCTTTGAGGTGCATTTTCAACCCCCTGTTTATACGCCTCCAGCATGGTATAGAATCGGGTTCGAACGGCTGGACCCGGTTCTTCTTCGGACAAGCCTTCCATTTTTGACCAGACAAGGGCCAAGGCGTCGATTTCCTGCCGACAATCGACACAGCCCAGAATATGCTCATCAATCCGTGATTTCACCTGGTGGTCCAGGGTTTCGGAGAGATAGTCCGGTATCAGGACTCTAATTTCTTCACATTTCATAGCTCTTCTCACCTGCTAATCTAAAGTACCTTTTGGCCAAGTCTTTCATGGCCCGGTAGATTCTGACTTTTACGGCTCCTACGGTACACCCCAAGACCTCCCCGATTTCCCTATAGGGCATGTGATTGAAACGGCTCATGAGAATCACCTCCCGTCTATCTTCCGGAAGCTCGGCCATGGCTTTTCGCAATAGAATGATATCGTCCTTATTCTCATATTCCTCTCCCGGATTAGGGGCATTACTGGTGAGGGTGTCGGGTTCTTCCATGAATTCAGATTGATTGTTGTGTTCTTTGTAATAGTCTATACGGGTGTGTCTGGCGATTGCATACATCCAGGCCGAGAAACTCCCTTCATCTTTGTATGTGTGTTTGTACTTAAGAATACGGAGAAAGACATCCACAACAAGATCCTCGCTGGCCTGACGACTTCCTGTTTGGTGCAGAAAATAGTTGTAGAGCCGTTTATGATGCGTCTCAAACAGCTGCCCCAACTTTTCAGTCTCCCCGTTGCGAACGCAAATCATCAACTGATGATCTTCAGACACATTCACTCCTCTTCAGTCTTTTCTCTATTCCTAATAACAGGTTTCCCCCTAAAAGGTTACAGGAAAATAGTCAAAAAGGACTGTCGTGTCCCAGAAATACCTTCCATAATTTTAGCCGGTTCTATGGCAGGTTGGGGGTATGGGGTCTCTTTTCAGTTTCACCACCATCTATCCAGAGGTCGTGGAAC
>CAZFMX010000125.1:0-3818 GCA_964520425.1 uncultured Desulfobacteraceae bacterium | reverse complement strand
TCCACGACCTCTGGATAGATGGTGGTGAAACTGAAAAGAGACCCCCATGCCCCCACAACATGTCATAGAACCGGCTAAAATGATGGAAGGTATTTCTGAGACGCGACACTAGTGCCCTGTATCATATATTCGCGGATCAAGTAAAAGATGAGGTATGGGCTGTTTCTCAAGACGATATCTCAAAAAGAGCTCCACTGAATCTCCCCGATCTCCACTGGCCCCCATAGATATCGTCTTGAGGGATTGGTCCAGACCTCATTACACATTAAAAGGAGCAAGCCCTCTTTGAACGATGACATCAGCGACGTGATCCATATACCCATCGACGGCATCCTTGACCTCCATACTTTCGATCCAAAGGAGGCAGCCTCTCTTGTCAATGAGTATCTCAATGCATGTCTCGAAGGAGAAATCTATGAAGTGAGAATCATTCACGGCAAAGGAAAAGGTGTCCTGCGCCGAACGGTTCATGCTGTCCTGGAAAAACATCCCGCGGTCTTCGAATTTAAGTTGGATACCGGCCCTTCTTCCTGGGGAGCAACCATCGTTCGCATGACGCCCCCCTAAAGACATAGCCCATGGATTTGTTGAAGCGGCTGCAATTCTTGAAAGGCTGTATTGACTTTTCCATCACTTTTCTAACACCCTTACTTCCGTTGATACAAGCGGTCAACTACCTAAAAAAAGTTCATCCGGTTAATGAGCATCACTTTATAGATATTCTCGCGCACGAAGCGAATGGTGATGAGGTCTTTTTGTCTCCTTTCGCTCTCTGTTCAACTGAGGTGTGATCTCATCTCATTAAGCACTCATTGAACGGATGAACCCAAAAGAAACTGAACCATTCTTTGGATACAGTGATAGTCACAAGCGGGCCTCCAGGCGAAAGACAAAAGGCCACAACCTTTTCTGAAAGGCCAAACCCGTGGAATTGAGATTGACATCATGTAGTCGTTCCAAAAACTGAACCCACATTTCTAAAAATCTTGCTTTCTCCAATGGCTCTTTTCAAGTCGCCATCTTACAGTAGACTCCCAATACACCATCCTTTGAGTTGAATTCTCGAGGTAAGTTTCCTAGAATACAATTGCGTCTCCAGCGCAGGTTTGCTTCCCAACCCACGCATGAACGGATGACGTCATAGCTCTTGTCATTTTATTCATCGATTTATGCCGACCATGAAAGGTGAAACACATTGAAGGTTAGACTTGCACGAACTGCAGCATTTTGTATGGGCGTACGCCGGGCCATGGAAATGGTTCTCACGGAAGCCAATAAGAATGAGGGCCCCATCTACACTTACGGACCACTTATTCACAACAACCAAGTCATGGCTCTCTTGGAGTCCAAGGGCGTCACCTCGATTAACGATATCGAGTCAATAAATGCGGGAACCCTTGTTATAAGGGCCCACGGTATCCCCCCCAAACAGAGGAGACTGCTGAAAGAATATGGTCTCAGAATGATCGATGCGACCTGCCCTAGAGTGGCTCGAGTTCAAGGTATTATCCGCTACCAAACAAAGAAAGGAAACACGGCTGTCATTGTAGGTGACAGAGACCACCCTGAGGTTATTGGTCTTTTAGGGTACGCAGGGGATCGGGCCTATGTGATCAATCAGTTGGATGATATTTCTAATATTCCCAATAGAAAAAAAATCTTCGTTGTTGCCCAGACCACACAGGACATCCGCAAGTACCAAGAAATCGTGGAGGCCATTAGAAATAGGTTTCCCGATGCCCAAATCTTCAATACCATCTGTGATGCCACCATCAACCGACAGGCCGAAGTCAGGGCCTTTGTGGGGCAGGTCGATGCAGTTGTTGTGGTGGGAGGATATCATAGTGGAAACACCAGGAGACTCGCCCAAATATCCGAGGCTGAAGGTTTACCTACCTTTTGCGTTGAAACAGAAAAGGATTTGGATAAAGAACAGCTTTCCAACATGGAAGTGATTGGGGTGACGGCCGGTGCCTCCACGCCAAACTGGATGATCAGGAATATTGTCAATGAGATAGAGAGGATCCGGAGCCGTAAGGAGAGTTTCCTGGGGCGATGGTTCAAGAGGGCCTTTAAGTTCATGCTCCTGAGCAACCTATTGGTCGCACTTGGGGGCCTCGCTCTTGCATATGCAGTCTCAGTCCTCTGTGCCAGAGTGCCTGATCCTGTCTACCCCTCCCTCGCTTTCTTCTATCTCTATGCCATGCATGTGTTCAACCGTTTTCTTGACAAGAACGCCAGCACGTATAATGACCCTGAAAGAGCGAACTTTTATCATAAATTCCGGGGTTTTTTGATCATCTCGGCTACCGTCTCCATGATGGCCTCCTTTGCCCTCGGCTATTACAAGAGCGACATGACATTCTTTGCCATTTTGGGCCTTAGCATTCTGGGCATTATATACAGCATTCGAATTCTGCCCATCAGGCCCAAACGCCTGTGGCGGTATACTAAAATCAAAGAAATACCGGGATCAAAAACCCTTTCAGTGGCCCTGGCATGGGGTGTGGTGATTACCTTACTTCCCCTGCTTACATCCTCACATTCGGATTGGGCTGTATCTATTATTTCGTTTATCCTTGTTTTTTCAATGGTTTATACCAGATCAGCCCTCTTTGATATCTTCCAGACTCAAGGTGACCTTATTGTTGGTGTGGAAACGCTTCCCATTGTCTTGGGAGAAAAGAAAACCCTGCTTCTCCTTAAGGGGATCATCTTATCGGGTATTTTGATCAATGCTACGGCAGGTATCTTTGGGTTGGTCAGTCCCTTCATATACCTTCTCCTCCTCTCCCTTCTGTCCCTGGGCTTGAGTCTCTTGGCCTATGAGAGGAGGTGGTTTTATCCTGGGACACGCCTTGAAGCGATAGTGGAAGGCAATTTCTTCTTTGCAGGTCTATTGGGCCTCATCTGGCATATCCTCTCATGACCGACATAAGCGTCATCATCCCAACATACAATCGGGCATCCAAAGTGATCAGGGCCATAGCCTCAGTCC
This sequence comes from uncultured Desulfobacteraceae bacterium, assembly GCA_964520425.1. GTDB lineage: Bacteria > Desulfobacterota > DSM-4660 > Desulfatiglandales > HGW-15 > JAFGFY01. The sequence goes on along the minus strand of CAZFMX010000125.1, from coordinate 820 downwards.
TCTATCAGACATTTACCGATTACGAGGTTATCGTGGTGGATGACGGATCCAGGGATAGGACATCGGACTGCCTGGCCCCTTTGGCCCGTCACATCCGATATCTCCGCCACTACTCAAACCTGGGAGTTTCCGCAGCCAGAAACACGGGGATCAAGGCCTCCAGATCTCCATTCATTGCCTTCCTCGATTCCGACGACTACTGGTTGCCTGAGAAACTGTCTGCGCAGATGGATTTTTTTAAACACCATCTTGGCGCGGTTGCCTGCCAAACAGAAGAAGTCTGGATCAGGAATGGAATTCGCGTCAATCCAAGAAGAAAACACTTGAAACCGTCAGGGGACATATTCGAATCTTCTTTGAAACTCTGCCTGGTCAGTCCCTCTTCTGTTATGCTGAGGCGATCTCTATTCAGTGAGGTGGGCCTTTTTGACGAAGATCTTCCTGCCTGCGAAGATTACGATTTATGGTTGAGGATTTGCTGCCGATATCCCATTTCCCTAATCCAAAGGCACTTGGTGGTCAAGGAGGGAGGTCAAGAGGACCAATTATCCTACCGGATCAAGGGATTGGACCGGTTTCGAATCATGGCACTCCTGAAGCTCATAAACGGAGATCAGCTTAGCGCCAAGCAACTCCGTGCTACGGTTCAGGAACTCTCCGAAAAATGCCGGATCTATGGGAATGGGTGCCTCAAAAGGGGAAGGGTTACCGAAGGGAAATACTACCTTGAACTGCCTAAGTCTATAACTGCTCAACTCACCACAAACTAGTGTTCTGTAACAATAATTAATGGACTAATAGTATTTCATATGATACAGTT
>CAZFMX010000124.1:0-4062 GCA_964520425.1 uncultured Desulfobacteraceae bacterium | reverse complement strand
TAGAACCTTTCCGGGTCCACCGCCAGAGGCGGTGGGTTTAGATCACAACTAAATCCCGCCGTGATCTGAGCTTTGAGGGTTTATGCCCCGGGGTACCCCCCGGGGGGTACGCCCCAGAATCTATGGCAGAATGTTTTGTTTGCTTGGGAAAAACATCCTCTCAAATCCTCAAAGATCAGATCACCGCCACTGTTCTCCATAGCTATCGTCTTGGGGGAATAGTCCATGCCTTATTACACATTAGAACATCGAGTGTTCCATCAAGAACCCTGAAGATTAGTCTCGGGTATGATGATACAGGGCAATGCTAGTACTAAGTTGCGAAAGTCCGCGTTAGTTTTTAGCTATGTAACATATTGATATTAAGGGATTTGCTTTTACATGAATTTACGCAATTAGGTACTAGGATTATATTCTTCCCAAAACAAAACCTTTTGATCCCACCCAATGAATTTGATAAGGTTCAGAGGTTTTCTATGATTTGTTGATTGGCAAAGAAATGACCTATCCAGAAACGGAAAATATTCCATTTATGCTTTACGCTGACGGCGATGGCCGGATCTTTGAGCACCCCTACTTCAAAATGGCGGGTTTCTCAGGGGAAACGCTGGTTAGGGTTAAAGATGAAGACCTCGTTAAAGTACCTGAATTCAGCAAGCTCTTCTTTATGCCTGGTTGCCCACCCATCGGGGTTGATCCTTCAACCGGGGAACACAGGGTTGTACGGCGAATCGAAGTTCAGGGTGAGACTGTTTCGTGTAATGCGGTAGCGGCCTTTCTTGAACCGGGATTGGTGAGAAGCCTATTGCCAGCGGTGGATTATGGGCCTAAAACCTATACCCTCCCCACATGGGCCTATACCGCCGTGGGCTTTAGAGATGATGGGTATTGGGCCGCCGGATTCAGTATCGAGTATAATCACCGGTGGGACCCCAGAAATTACGATGACAGAGAACTGATTCCAGCTATAGACTCTTTTCACAAAAGCTCGCCCGCAAGTCCCCTCGTTAGACACCTTATCAATTGCGCGATCCATAACCATTGCTTTGCTGCGAAAAACCTGTTCCTCAGGCGATGGGAGGCCCCCTTGCCCGTCAGCCGGCAGTGCAATGCCAACTGTCTCGGCTGCCTCTCCCTGGAAAACGAGTTCTCCTATGCGTCATCCCATCATAGAATCGATTTCATACCTTCCCAAGATGAAATCGTTCAGTTGGCTGTGGATCACCTCATTCAGGACCCGAAGACCATTGTCAGTTTCGGGCAAGGATGCGAGGGTGAACCCCTGACCGAGTTCAAGCTGATTGCCCAAAGCATCAAAGAGATTCGAAAACAGACCCGTATGGGAACCATCAATCTCAACACCAACGGGAGTTGGCCTGGGAGGGTTCGCCGGATTATCGAGAATGGATTGGATTCTATCCGTATCAGCCTCAACAGTGCCCGCCCGGATTTTTATCGAGCCTATTACCGCCCCAAGAATTATGACTTTCAAGACGTGGTCTCCTCCATCTCCCTATCAACGGATTCGGGACTCTATACCATGCTCAACTACCTGATCTTCCCTGGCATCACGGATCAGATGGAGGAGATCGATGCCCTCATGGACCTGATAAAAAAGACAGGCGTCAACTTTCTTCATCTAAAGAACCTCAACATAGACCCTTCTCTCTACCTGGATCGCATGCCGAAAACCGATTCTCCGGTCATAGGTATGAAGAAGATGGCGGAAATGTTGAAGCGAGAGTTCCCAAACTTGACACTGGGTTATTTCAACCAGCCGGTTCGGAAGGAAGGAAAACGGCTGCTGCGTGAGGAGAATAGATGATCATCATAGGTGTGGATACGGGAGGAACATTCACCGATTTCTTATACAAGGACGGGGACAAGTGGGGTGTCCTTAAGCGTCTCTCCACACCCGGCAATCCTGCCGAGGCTGTTCTAAAAGGCCTGGAGCAGATCGCAGATGGGCGAGCAAAGAATATCGTTCACGGTTCCACCGTGTCCACCAATGCTATTCTGGAGCGAAAAGGGGTGAAGACCGCCCTCATCACCAACAACGGCTTTGAAGATATTATCGAGATCGGAAGACAAAACAGAAGCAGATTATACGACCTGACCTACAAAAAAGAGCCCAATATCGTACCCAAAGAAATGAGGTTCGGCCTCAAAGAGAGGACCCTGTGCACAGGGGAAGTCCTTGAAGACCTGGATATGAAAGAGGCTGAAGAGATTGCTCGCAAGATCAAAGGAACAAATGCGGAATCAGTGGCCGTATGCCTCCTTTTCTCATACCTGAATCCCTCCCATGAGAAAACCATAGGGACACTTCTTGAAAAACTGAACCTTCCTGTCTCCCTTTCCCATGAGATTCTCTCGGAATTCAGGGAGTTTGAAAGAACCTCCACTACTCTGGTCAACGCCTATGTGTCGCCAATAATGCGGAAGTATCTTTCCCATATCATTGCAGCCCTCCAAGAGGAAGACAGTCTGAGGGTCATGCAATCAAACGGCGGCAGCGTCTCTGCTCATACCGCTATGAATGAATCTGTAAGGACTATTCTTTCGGGCCCTGCCGGTGGCGCAGTAGGGGCCTATGAGATCGGGAAAAAGGTTGGAGCTGAAAAGATCATCTCCTTTGATATGGGGGGGACATCCACAGATGTCTCCCTCATGGACGGAGGGCTCTCCTTTACCCTTGAGTCCGAGATTGCCGGTTACCCCGTAAAGGTTCCCATGATCGACATCCATACCGTTGGGGCCGGAGGAGGTTCCATCGCATCCATCGATCTGGGCGGTTCTTTGAGAGTGGGGCCTGATAGCGCCGGGGCTGAACCAGGTCCCATTTGTTATGGCGAGGGCGATCGAATCACGGTCACGGATGCCCATCTCTATTTGGGAAGACTGATACCGGAGCACTTTCTCGGGGGCAATATGACTCTCGATACAGACAAGCTCAAGATACCTTTCAGCCAAATGGCAGAGGACCTTGGGCTGTCTGCGATTGAACTGGCCGAAGGCATTCTATCGGTAGCTAATACGGCCATGGAAAAGGCCATCCGGGTGATCTCTGTGGAGAGAGGGTATGATCCCAGGGAATTCACCCTCCTGACTTTTGGAGGCGCAGGCGGCATGCATGCCGCCTTTTTAGCCAGATTACTCAGCATTCCAAGGGTTCTGGTGCCCAAGAACCCGGGCATTCTCTCGGCCATCGGGATGCTCATCGCTGATATGATTAAGGATTACTCCCTCACCGTCATGCTCAGTCAGTTCGATACGGATCAAGCTCAACTCAGAAACCTCTTCGGCGGCCTTGAGCTTAAAGGCTTGAATGATCTGATCTCAGAGGGGGTAAATGAAAAGGGTATTCTGTTGGAGCGATATCTGGATATGCGATACGAAGGGCAGTCTTATGAGATTATTGTACCCTTCAGGGATAACTTCATCGAGGATTTTCACGGAATGCACAAAAAGAAGTATGGATACCGAAACGAGGACAAACCTGTCGAGATTGTGAACCTGAGACTTCGGGCCAGGGGAACTCTTGATAAACCTGAAATGGAAAAATTCCCAATGACTTCGGACACTCCGGTCGATGGGACACGCCTGGACCGACGAGAGGTGATATTTGACGGTCAGCCCGTCATGACACAGATATTCAATAGAGAATTTTTGGGAAGTGGGAACAGAATCAAGGGACCCGCTGTAGTGGTGGAATACTCTTCCACTATTGTCATTCCTCCATTCGCAGAGGGTGTAGTGGATGAATATGGAAATCTCATTCTGGAAATCGCGTGATAAAAGGCGCAAGGTACACGGTGCAGGGCACATGGCGAATGAATTTCTCTCAAAGCTGGAAAGGGTTATGGTGTCTTTTCGGAGAAAAGATACCATGACTCGTATGCCCTTAGCACTCATTTTGAATATGTACTTCTATCAATCGTGCATACTAGTGTCGTGTCTCAGAATTAACTTGAATAATAAGTACTTGCTGTACAGATTTAAAGGGTGCATGGGGGCCTCTTTTCAGTTCCACCACCCAAAAGACGCCCAAGCCTGTTACCG
>CAZFMX010000123.1:0-4211 GCA_964520425.1 uncultured Desulfobacteraceae bacterium | reverse complement strand
GGATTGAATGGCTTTCAGGGCCGCTGCCGTCCCGTCCTGGACACATTCTGATACATTAGTAGGGACTCTTGAACACCCGGCTCCGTAAATGCCCGGCGTCCCATCGAGAGCCGATATAAATCCATAGTCGTCATAGGCGACCCGGGTAGGAACAGGATTGTCCAACGTATTAGGCTGCATCCCCGTGGCCAGCACCACCAAATCCGCCGGAATTTCATGCAGGGACTCCTTGGTAGTCTCTTCTACCCTTAATATGAGACCCTCTCCGGCTCCATCCGGATTAATCTGAGCCACCTTTCCCTTGAAAAATTCTATGTTTTCATCATTTTTGACTTTAGAATAAAAATTTTCCAATCGGTCCGTGGCCCGGATATCAATAAAAAAGATGGTGATCTTGGCATCCGGATATTGTTCACGGACATAGGTTGCCTGTTTCATGGAGGCAAGGCAGCAGACACCGGAACAATAGGGAAGATGATTCTCGTCCCGCGACCCCGCACATTGGACAAACGCCACATGTTTAGGGGCTTCGCCGTTTGAGGGTCGCAGGATCTTGCCCTGGGTTGGTCCGGAAAAGGAGGCCATTCTTTCCATCATCACATTGGTAATCACGTCCGGGTACTGCTCGAATCCATAGGTCTCAAGCTTCGAAACGTCATAGGGTTTCCACCCCGTTGAGTACACAATGGAGCCTACTTTGAGATTCATGGTCTTTGGAGCCATCTCCAAGTCAATGGCATCATAAGGGCAGGCCTCCTTAACCTTTTGGGCCTCATCACTCTCCACTAAAGAAGCGTCCAACACATACCGAGGAGGATAGGCCATGTCATGAGGCAGATAGGCCGCCTTCATTTGATTCATGCCATAGTTGAAGGGATTTTCTATCTCCCTGTTGCATGCCTCTGCGCACTTTCCGCATGCCGTACATTTCTCATTCACATATCGGGGATTGAGTCTAATGGTCACATCAAAGCTTCCTTCGTCTCCCGAGATGTTCTCAACCTCGGCCATGGTAAAAAATCGTACTCTCGGGTTCTGTCTCACCCGACGGAAGTTGATCTCCAATCCACACAATGGGGGGCATAATTTGGGGAAATAGTGATGGAGTTGGGCCACTCTCCCACCCAGATACGGGTTCTTTTCCACAATGTAGGCGTCATACCCGGCTTCAGCCGCTTCGAGGGCAGCCGTAATCCCGGTTATGCCGCCACCAACCACCAAGATTCCCTGGGTCTCTGTACTTGCCATACGAATCCTCCTAGACTATCTTGATTCTGTCATTCAATGAAATCCTGCTCCATTAAAAAATGGTTAGCGTTTTTTAAAAGTCAAAACCGCACATCTTTCAATCAATCTTAAACTCAATTGAGCCTATATATAGAACGCATTATAAGAATGCAACGAAAAACCTGATCATTTCCTTTTGGAATTATAGTGTCGAGAATTTCGGCCCACCTTCTCCCTCAGGGGGGACCCACGTGATATTCTCAAAAGGATCTTTCACATCACATGTCTTACAATGCAGGCAGTTAGAGAAATTGATGATGAGTTTAGGCTCCCCTGTCTCCTCATTAACCTCCATTTCATAGACATTGGCCGGACAAAACCGTACGCACGGGTTTTGATACTTCTCACGACACTCTTTATAGCAGATATTGAGATCCCCGATCTTCAGATGAGGCGGTTGCTGCTCTTCATGGGTCGTTCCTGAATAGTAGACATCCGTGTCCTTATCAAAGGTGCGCTCCCCGTCATACTTGATATCACCCATTTCCTCATTTGTCGGATTGGCCTTACCATATTGTTCCTGAATGCTCTTGAAGTGTGTATAATCCGGTTCAGCCGTCAATCGGGACTTAAGGATGCGCCCGCCCAAAAGGTACTGAAGTCCCATTTTGATCATACCCATCCACAAACCCTTTTGAAAGCCCTGATGATAATTGCGCGATTTATAGAGGTCTTTTCCGATCTGGCTCTCAAGAAGGGCGGTCTGGTAAGATTCAAGCTGTTGAGCAGACGAGTCTTCTTTTACCAAGGCCTGCAGAATGGTTTCGGCGGCCAGCATACCCGACTTCATGGCGCTGTGGACACCTTTGTTCTTATTGCTGATAAAAAGGCTCCCTGCGTCCCCTATGATCATGCCGCCGTCAACGGTCAATTTGGGAATCGCAAAGTATCCTCCCACTGGTGCTGTTTTTGCGCCGTATTGGATCAGCTTTCCGTCTTTTAAGAGATCCACCATAAATGGATGATTTTTGAGTTTCTGAAATTCACGATGGGGATCTTTACACGGATCTTCATATTCAAGTCCTGTGAGGAGACCAATGGCCACCTGGTTGTTTCTCATCCCATAGATGAATCCCCCACCATAGGTCTTGCTGTCATGGGGATAACCCAAGGTATGGATAACGTCACCCGGTTGGATCCGTCCTTCCGGGACCTCCCACACCTCTTTGACGCCCACCACATATCCCTGGGGATTCTGACCCTTGTCCAGGTTAAACTTCTCGATCAAGGTTTTAGTGAGACTTCCCCTTGATCCTTCTCCGAGGACCGTTACCTTGGCGTGCAGATCAATGCCCGGTTCGAAGTTTGAGCCCTTGCTACCATCCGAGTTGAGGCCCTTATCACCGGTTCTCACGCCAATGACACGATCTCCCTCATAGAGGACTTCCGTCCCTGCAAATCCGGGGAAAATATCCACACCCGCCTCTTCCGCCAGACCTCCCAGCCATTCCGTGAGACGGGAAAGAGAGACCACATAATTTCCATGAATTTTCATGGGCGAATACATGGCCATAAGCAGCCCTGGAATGGTGATTTTCATGTTGCTCGTCAGCAGACAGACACTATCTTTTTTGACCTCCCCTTCTAAAGGGGCTCCTTTTTCCAAGAAATCGGGCACGAGTTCCTTCAAGGGAGCCGGATCCATCACAGCGCCGGAGATGGCATGAGCACCGATATAGGCGCCCTTTTCCAAAATACCGATCATGACCTCATCCAGCTTCTTTCCCTCCCCTTTCTGTTCCACGCTCTTATTGTGTTTCTTAATCAGATTGGAAAGATGAAGCGCCCCACTGAGACTGGAGATACCGCCCCCCACAAAGATGACGTCCATCTCCATGATTTCTCTTTCTTCATCCATGATCAGCCCTCCTCTGTATGAAGTCTTCTTAACGCGCCGGGATTATTGATTTTTTCTGTTCTCTACCACGGAGAATATCCGAAGAGCAAGCTCAAAAATCTAAATTGTTCTTTTTATCATATTCCTTCATAAACCTGCAAGCGTTTTTTGTGAAATCTCTCACAAAGTTTTTACGAATCGTGTAACTTATTGATAGTTAACCATCTTCGGCTTCAGTCGAAGGTTTGAGGGTCCAAGGAGTCAAGGGGCCAAGTGAAAAAACGATTATGCCTTCCCTTGAATCCTTGAATCCTGACTGTCTAAATAGAACTGAAGTCTTTGCCTAATGGCGAGAGATTTTCTCGCATTCCCAGAATGGGACATTAAAACAAATCATTCTTAACTCACAAAGTATGCCTTGTGTTTTCAAGTAATGGTTGGTTGAGGGGGAAGAGTCGTGATTAGGAGAACACTACTCGAAGGAGGCTCAAAGGACAGGGGCTTTTCTGTTGTGACTGGGGGAAGGACGCCGTCCAGTGGAGGGGGCAAGTTTCCCTCGCAGATAAGTTACTGAAAAGACCAGGCCGGGAGCCTCGGAACAGAAGAAAAGCTTCTGTCCTTTAAGCATCTCTCCTGTATGAGGCCACCATTCGTTTCTCGTCGGAACAGTGAACCTTTCCGAGTTCACCAACATAAGCTATTTTCTTGTCTTTGTTGCTCTTTTTCGAGCAGGTTTTTTCCTGGTCGATTTCTTCTGTATGGCCGCATTAAGGGCCGATTGGGTCGCTGCAAGCCTCGCAATGGGCACCCTGTAAGGGGAGCAACTGACATAATTCATCCCCACTTTGTAGCAAAATTCCACGGAAGCCGGATCCCCCCCCTGCTCTCCACAAATTCCCACCTTGAGGTTCTTGTTGGTCGCTCGACCTTTGGTCACACCCATCTCAATCAACTGGCCGATACCATCTTGATCAATGGTCTGGAACGGATCGGCCGGCAGTATCTTCTTCTCCAAATATTCACCCATAAAACCGCCAATATCATCACGGCTGAAACCAAACCCCATCTGAGTGAGGTCATTGGTCCC
>CAZFMX010000122.1:0-4357 GCA_964520425.1 uncultured Desulfobacteraceae bacterium | reverse complement strand
GTAGAACCTTTCCGGGTCCACCGCCAGAGGCGGTGGGTTTAGATCACAACTAAGGCCTGATTGACAACAAGTCACAGGTCCTCTATAAAGGCCTTGTACAAACACTTGCTTTGAGAGACAAGTCAAACGATGGGAGGATCAAGGAGAATAAAACGAGGACCAAGGCGTAAGGAGAGGCTGACCTGTGAGAGCATTCCTGCTTGATGAAATATCCGCCTCAGATATGGAAAAGATCACCGTTTACTTGAAAGAGAGGAGCATCCAGTCCCGTCTGAATAGTTTTTTTTGGGTAGAAATTCCCGAAGATCTCCTTTCTGAGGCCCAGTATGAACACAAAAGCTGCAAGCCGTACGTATTTGCAGCGGAATTGGGAGATGATTGGTTCAAAGCGGAGTTCTTTGTCAGGACACTGAAAGGCATGGGGTGCAATTGCCAGAATTACGCCACCCCGCAGCAAAGAGAGTTCATCCTTAATTTCTCCCAAATCATGATAGACGCCCTTGATGTACAGACCTGAATGCCTATCACTCAAAGAGTTCTCTTCTTATTTCCTCTTTAATGGTATTTGAAGCACGCTCATCCCCAAGAATACCCACACGGATAGTTACTACTGTTTCTTCTTTCGATTTGTATTCAAAGGAGAGATTGATTTCCTTGCCGTCTGCTCTCATCGCACTGATTTTTCCGGCCGTGAGGTCATGTTTCTTCTCTTTGACCTCTATGTCCATGCGGTCAAAAACCCGCAACGCGGCGTCCCATGTTTCCATAAAGGAAGACTCATAAATGACCTCTAGTGCCCCCTCATAGTACTTGTATCCAGCAACACCAGCCGCAGCCCCTCCCAAGAAAACAACCGCGGCGCAACCTGCTGACATCAAGCAGAACAACACGCATATCATCTGTTTTATTCTAATCATTTCGAATTCTCCTCACTCTGACGGAAGTCTTTGATCATTGCATACTCTTTCAATGGGCTGATGTCAACAACGGACTATCAAATTGACTTGCTATGTCTAATTTGATATTTATGAAAGCTTATCCCCATGGAGGCACTGTTGATGGATTATAAGAAGACACTCAACCTACCCAAAACTGATTTCCCGATGAAGGGGAATCTTACGAAAAAAGAACCGGAGATCCTCGATAAGTGGGATAAGGAAAACCTCTATCACACCATTCGTGATACTTCCAAGGGTCGCAAGCACTACATGCTCCATGATGGACCGCCTTATGCCAACGGCCATATCCACATGGGGCATGCCTTTAACAAGATTCTGAAGGACATCATTGTCAAATCCAAACAGATGGCCGGATTTGACGCACCCTATGTCCCCGGGTGGGATTGTCACGGATTGCCCATCGAGCATAATGTGGACGTTGAGCTTGGGGACCAAAAAAGCAATATGTCTCAAGCAGAAATCAGACGGCGCTGCAGACAATACGCGGAGAAATTTGTGGATGTTCAACGAAATGAATTCAAACGCCTTGGAGTGCTGGGTGAATGGGAGAACCCATACCTTACCATGGATTTCTCTTATCAGGCCACCATTGTCAGGGAGTTTGGGAAATTCGCCCTGAACGGGTCTCTGGTGAAGAGTAAGAAACCCATCTATTGGTGCACGTCATGTAAAACAGCCCTTGCAGAGGCCGAAGTGGAGTATGAGGAACATACCTCCCCTTCCATCTTTGTCAAATTCCCCATGATTTCTGATTTGAGTGACGAATACCCTGCCCTTGAAGGGAAGAATGTCTTCATCGTCATCTGGACCACCACACCTTGGACCATCCCTGCTAACCTCGCCATAGCCCTGCACCCTGACCTGGACTATGTGGCTGTAGATACAGGCGCTAACCAAGTCATGGTCTTGGCAAGAGGTCTGATGGAAATCTGCTTAGATACTTTCGGCATAGACACCTATGAAGTGGTGGTGGAATTGGACACCAAAAAGCTGGAACATCTCAAGGCAAAACACCCTCTATATGAAAGGGAGTCCTTAATCGTGCTGGCGCCCTACGTCACCCTTGAATCAGGGACCGGATGTGTCCATACCGCTCCGGGGCATGGACGAGAGGACTACGAGACCGGTCTGCAATATGGACTTGACATCTATTCACCCGTGGATGATGCGGGTCGTTTCACTGAAGAGGTTCAGTTCTTTGCCGGTCTTGACGTGGTTGAGGCCAACCGAGTCATAAACGAAAAACTAAGCGATATTGGGCTACTCCTGAAAGAACAAGAGATTTCTCATGAATATCCACACTGCTGGCGCTGTAAGAATCCGGTTATCTTCCGTTCCACTGAGCAGTGGTTCATCTCCATGGACAAAACAGACCTCAGAAAGGCCGCACTTCAGAAGATTAAGGAAGTGTCATGGATTCCCAACTGGGGTCAGGATCGCATCTATGGCATGATCGAGAAGCGCCCGGATTGGTGCATCTCCCGCCAGAGATCATGGGGGATTCCCATCACCCTCTTCTTTTGTGTGGAGTGCGGCGGTACGGTCATCTCCCAGGAGATCATCGATCATGTCAGCGGAATGATCGAACAGAAAGGGGCCGATGTCTGGTTCACGGAATCAGAAGAGACGCTTCTGCCACCAGGTACGGCTTGTCCTCAGTGTGGCGCTCAACACTTCGAAAAAGAAACAGATATACTGGATGTCTGGTTTGACTCCGGTACGAGCTATGCCGCCGTCATGGAGCAGAGAGAAAATCTGGATAGTCCTTCAGATCTTTATCTGGAGGGAAGTGACCAACACCGCGGATGGTTTCACAGCTCCCTACTCTGTGCCTTGGGGACCAGGGGTGAAGCCCCATACAGGAGTGTCCTCACCCATGGTTTTGTGGTGGATGGCAAAGGAAGGGCCATGCATAAATCTGTGGGGAATGTCATTGCACCGGAGACACTTATTAAGAAGTATGGTGCCGAGATCGTGCGTTTGTGGGTCGCAGGAGAAGATTACACGGACAATATTCGCCTCTCTGAGGAAATTCTCCAGAGACTCACTGAGGCCTATCGCCGTATTCGAAACACGTGCAGATATCTCCTGGGAAATTTATCCGATTTCGATCCAATCCGGGACCAAGTCCCTTATGAAAAAATGGAAGAACTGGATCGATGGGCACTTCACAGACTTCAGGAGATGAATGAACTCATCCTGCGGGCATACGAGAACTTCGAGTTTCATCTGGTTTATCACAACCTCCACAACTTCTGTGTCCTGGACCTGAGTTCCTTTTACTTGGATATCATAAAGGACAGACTCTACGTCTCATCACAGAAGTCAACGGCCAGGAGGTCTGCTCAGACCGCCTTGAATGAGATCCTGCAAGTCTTGGTTAGGCTCATGGCCCCTGTCCTCTCCTTTACGGCCGATGAGGTCTGGCAGTATTTGAAAGATGATTCGCGTGCTTCAAATGTCCACGCCGATCTCTTTATCCCTGTGAAAGAGAAATACCGAGACCTTGAATTGGGAGAACATTGGAACGATATCATGAGCGTGAGAAAAGAAGTGACCAAAGCCCTTGAGATTGCCAGAAAAGACAAGGTCATTGGGCATTCCTTGGACGCCTCCGTGGTATTGGGGCTATCGGATGAATGGATGGATAAGCTGGGGCCCTATAGGGACCAGCTTCGATCCTTGTTCATAGTCTCATCTGTGGATATCGTCCCCATCAACGACCTGGAAGAAGGGTCTAAAGCGGAAGGGTTAGAGGGACTGAAAATCCAGGTGGCACCCTCCGAAGATGAGAAGTGCGAGCGTTGCTGGGTCCACGATCCAACGACGGGAGATGACGACCAACATCCCACAATTTGCAGCAGGTGTCTGAACGCCTTAGAAGAGATGAGGCTTATAGAAGCATGAAAAGGAACTACCATCTCTTGATCTGGCCCGCACTGAGTATTGTGGTTCTGGATCAGATATCAAAATACATTGTATTGACAAGGATTGATATTCACAGGTCTATCCCTGTGATACGCGGTTTCTTTAATCTCGTGCATACAAAAAACCGAGGAATGGCCTTCGGCATATTCAATCGACCAGGAACTGATTTGGGTTACTATCTCCTCTTATCCGCCACTTTCGTAGCGGTTATTTTACTGTTATTCTGGTTCAGCAGACTAAAACAGGGAGAGAAAATACTAACGCCCGGACTCTCTCTCATATTGGGCGGGGCGATCGGGAACCTGATCGATCGGATAAGATTACGTGAAGTTACTGATTTTCTAGATTTTTACATAGGTCCCTATCACTGGCCTGCTTTCAACGTGGCTGACTCTGCCATTTCCGTTGGGACTTTTTGGGTCGTTTTAAGCCTGCTCTTTCTCACTTCCCGAGAGAGTCTGGAAGGAGCT
>CAZFMX010000121.1:0-4938 GCA_964520425.1 uncultured Desulfobacteraceae bacterium | reverse complement strand
CGGCTCTAACATCCTGAAATGACCAGGCCGTGAGACTCGGAATCGGAGAAAAGATACCATGACCCGTAATCCGTTAGCATGAGTTTTGAATATATACTCCTTTCAATAGTACTCATTAACCGGAAGAAGTTTTAAATTTGTGCAGCCGGTACCTATTATTCAAGTTAATTCTTAGACACGACACCAGACGAGTTTCCCAATTCTTCAAGGCAGTTGGGAATCATTTGAATGGTATGCTATGATCTGAGAGAGTGCAGCCGTCTGTTGAATGAGTTCCTCGAAGAAGGGGCTCAAAGGACAGAGACTTTTCTGAAGTGACTGGTGGGAGGGCGCAGGAAGCACTAGAACTCAGTTGACAAACGCCGTTTCCTGAAGCAAAAAGCAGATGAGAGAGTCTTCTCCATAAATGTCGAGTTGAAAATGACGAGTAAACCGCCCTCACAAAAAATCTTTGACCCCTGCTGCCTTGCAACCACCATCGGCAGCTTACCCCACGTCGATGCGAGCAAGGGAACCAGGCTCATGTTCGAAAGCACCCCGGAAATCCCCTCCTGGGTTCAGTTCCCCAAACGGGACTTCCACGAAAACATGATGATTCAGTTTACCGAGGGGATGCCCGCGCTCGTCCAAGACGGAGATAGATTCTATTTCTCTGCCGCGGCTGATGATTTCGTGGAGCAGCTTACCGATTTTTATCAACGCTATATGGCAGCCATCGAGGATAAAGATAACGATGCCCTGGACAGCTTCCGGATTTCACAACAATACGCAGCCGGTTTTCATGAGTTTGTCTCTCATCTTCATGAACGAACAGCATCCGGCGTACCCGTAATGCTCAAGGGACAGGTAACCGGTCCCTTCACACTTGGTACGAACTTGACGGACCAGGATAGGCGTTGTGCCTATTATGATGACCAACTCCGAGACGTGATCGTGAAGACCGTTAAAATGAAGGCCATATGGCAGATAATCCAGCTAAACTCCTTCAACCTGCCCGTGATGATCTTTCTCGATGAGCCGTCTTTGCTCGGTTACGGAAAACAGACCTACCTCACCATAAGTCGACAAGATGTCATCAATGACATAGACGAGGTGGCAGAGAGTATCCATGCTCAGGGTGGAATAGCGGCCGTCCACTGTGAAGAGAACACGGATTGGTCCCTGCTCATGGAGACCAAACTGGACATCCTCGACTTTGATGCCTATGACCATCTGCAGGCCATAACGCTCTATCCTGAGGAGTTGGATAAATTCCTGAAGCGTGGGGGTTGTCTAGGCTGGGGAATCATCCCCACTCTGGACAGAGACGCCGCTGCCGGAGAGACCGTTTCCTCTCTCCTGATTCGCTTTGAACAGGGGATCGAACAGTTGGAGAGCAAAGGCTTTGACCGGGCATTACTCCTTCGGCGGGCGTTGATCACTCCAAGTTGCGGCGCAGGAGGCGTGCTCACCGAACCCCTCGCGGAACGTGTCCTCGATCTGCTGCGCCAACTCTCCTCGACGCTGCGTGGGCGATACGGATTTGTATAGTGAGGCTGGATGTCCTTATTGTGTTTCAGAAGTAATCCGAATAGAAAAGAGCATCTCTCTCAGATCAAAAGGGGCTATTAAGTCTTAGGAAACCCTCTCGAAGGTGGGCTCGAAGGATAAAGGCTTTTCTGAAGTGACTGGTGGGAGGGCGTCGTCTTTTCACGTCTTATCTGTGGGGGAAGCCTCCCGCCCAAAGGGCGGGACCCGGGAGCCTCGGAACGGAAGAATAGCCTTTGTCCTCGAGACGGTGTCTTGATTCTTACTTGATCCGTGAATATGCAATACGAGAACAGGATACTGGAAGTTGGATTCGAAGTCTGCAGCGAAAGAAGAGTCATTCCCGGATAAAAATCAGGAGAACATGATGAAAATCGGTGTATATCAGAACAATCCCGTCTTCGGTGAAGTAGACCTCAATATTGAACAAGCCATACAGGCGCTGACCGATGTCGAAACTGATCTCATGGTCTTACCTGAACTCTTCAATACAGGATATCAATTCGTCTCCAATGAAGAGGCCCAAACATTGGCCGAAGAGATCCCATTGGGAAAAACCTGTCAGACCATGATCGATTTTGCCAAGGGAAAAGGGTGTTTCCTCGTCTTTGGGATGGCCGAAAGGGATGGGGACCGCATCTACAATGGATCTGCGGTGGTGGGACCGGAGGGATTTATCGGCAAATATCGAAAGACCCACCTTTTCGCAGAAGAAAAGGATTGTTTCGATCCGGGTGACAGCGGATTTCAGGTCTTTGATTTAGGCCTGGCGAAAATAGGGGTGATGATCTGTTTTGACTGGTGGTTTCCGGAATCCGCAAGGGTTCTGGCCCTGGAGGGAGCTGATATCATCTGCCATCCGGCCAATCTCGTACTCAGTCAATGTCAACAGGCCATGACCACCCGTTCTCTGGAAAATGGGGTCTTCTCAGCCACTGCAAATCGAGTCGGAAGCGAAGCCAGAGGGGGAAAGTCCCCCCTGATCTTCACCGGGAAAAGTCAGATTCTGGATTGCGGGGGTCAGGTTCTCACCAGGTTGGCAGAGGCAGAGCCGGGCGTATCGGTTGTAAACATTGATGTCATTCAAGCACGAGACAAGAAACTCACCGCCCAAAATGACCGGTTCGCGGACAGACGCCCGGAATTCTATGACCCGTTATTGAAACCTCTCGGAAGCTGATTTGTAAATCGTGTCAGGAATTTCCTTTAGCCATGATTCATCCGAGCGATCCAGTTATGAAGTGGTCGCATCATTGGAAATGGGCTGAAGAATATGCGGGACCTTTCCTTTATGATGAGACCTTTGAAAAATGCTCAATTATGTTCAAGGTCAAGGAAGGCGAGAATTCTAACCCTCCCGATTTTCATCGGGACAGCCAGGAATACCCTTAAGTATTTCGAGGATTAGAATTTGAGCCTGACGCCGCTTGTCCCGCCATAGCCTTCGGCGACGGCGGAAGATTGGGCAAAAGGGGGCGTTTTTCACAGGTCTCATGATGTCTATGTGACGAATCTGATGACTATTGTGATCCATAAAGCCAACAGCAGGCTCGTCACAATCGCAAAACCAATCTTGGATATGATCAGAGTCCTTCCCGTGTCTCTTTCAGGGAAAAACAAATTCAAATACAACAAGGCCAGAAAACCCGCGGACATGCAGAGCCAAGGCAACATGTAGACCCCGAATTTCCATTTCTCAAATTCGATACGCTCCTGAGATTCTAACCAGCGAAGCTCTGCCACACCAATAAGACTAGCCACTGCGGTCATGATTATGATCAGTATCTTGATATTCTTCATTGATTTCATCCAAACATACATTTCTACCATCAAATACTCTCTTCTCCTCGGTTCACAGCAATATCACCGGTCATAGACCCGCTTTCCTGTGACAAAGGGGAAGATCGAGATTGACGGTAAACGATCTCCAACTCTTTGTAAGCCATATCATAGGTCCGGCGATAGACAAGATTGATGACGCCCTTTTTTGCCAACACCCATCCTACACTCGTAGCCACTCCGGCTGGTGAGCCCTTCTTTATCCATCGAAAACCCTTGAGCGGCCATTTCATCCACCCGTACATCTCCCAACCTTTCTTCATCAGACTTCTGAATTGTTTGGGAAGGAGATTGTCGGCAAAGGACTTCATATTGTAAAGCGATTCTATCCGGATCATGTAGAGTCTGTTGACTACTGGGAACGCATCAGCCTCACATAGAGACTTGATCCAAACCCGACTTCTTGCCAAGAGGGGGCCCAAGGCCGCTTCCTCCAAAGGTCTCACAGATTCGGGAAAATGCTTTTTGGCAACAATTTGGGCGGTTTGAACCAGCGCCTCCTTCCATTCTTTTAGCCCCGGACTGGAAGTCACCATAGAAGAAAAGCCCACCAGGCGATCGCGGATTCTCCGAATTTGAGGTTCACTGATGTCAATCTCAAAATTTTCCAGAGAATCCAAATCATCCAGGGTCTTCTCTAATTCACCCTCTCCAACCGCAGGAGTGTTCCCTTGATTTTCATCGTCATAGGCGTCAACAGCCATTTTCCCCACGAAAAGATAGATATCCACCAGCAGACATCTGGTAAGGGTCAGGACAGTCAATCGATTGGAAAGATAGGCCAACCAGGAAAAAGGATCAGGCAGAATGACGAATCGTATCCGAAAGGCTCTCTTGATAAACTTCAGGTTACGGCTCAGATACTGGACAATCCGATTCTTTCTTGTGTGTTCGTACCATTCAAAAGATTTTCTGATATGGCGAATGCGAACTCGCTGCAGTCTCCGAAATCCCGGCCGGTCCAGGATCAACTCTAACCGATGGACAAGTTCTTGGGCAGCGTTAATGAACCGACCTACGGATATCCTCCATTCAGGTTTTTCCGCGCCTTTATGATAACAACCGGCAATGGAGCGCACATAAGAAGAAATCTCCAGCAATTCCCCTAGTTCAGGGGAGGAAGCCCGATACACCTTCTGACAACGATCCTTCACCAACTCAAGGGCCTGCTGTCGGGCCTTGCCGGCTGTTTCAGCCTCCTTATTCAGATTCTTGAGTTCTTTTCGGAGAAAATGCTTCCAATTTAGGACCCCTCGGAGCCGCCAAATGCCGATTATAGTGATGACAGTCAACAGAATAGAGACGGAGGCAAGCACAATCTTTAGGACTCTCCACACAACCACCCAGTCCATAATCAATCCATGACCTTCGGATCTATATCCGGCGTTGATACGCCATCAGCACCTTCATTCTTGTTAAACAACATAACTATTCCGGTTCCCTTGGAGAAGCACCGTTATTGGGCAGAAGCGTTAGTGTCGTGTCCCAGATTTAACTTGAATAATAAGTACCTGCTGCACAGATTCAAAGGGGGCCTTGGGATAGACGCCCAAGCCTGTTACCGCCCCCAAA
>CAZFMX010000120.1:0-5026 GCA_964520425.1 uncultured Desulfobacteraceae bacterium | reverse complement strand
GATCCTCGGCCTCCTCCCAATGGTCACAGGGATCTCCTTCGATTTCAGAGAGATGAGGATGTCCTGGGTCAGTGAATCCTCTCAATACTGGGGTCCCATGGCTATCGCCGTGATCTTTGGGCTCGCCCTGGCCACAGTCCTGACCCTTATCGTGGTTCCTACACTCTACTCCCTGGCGTATACCACCGGCATCGCCTCGGAGCGTGGAATGAAACGGGTGAAAAAGGCCTACTGGGCCCCGTTCTATCGTTTGACAGGGACAAAACCGGAAGGGGAGTAAATGTACCTGTCATCGTTGCCGTCCAAAAAGATCTAGAAAAGGTCAATCTAACCACCTCCAGATGGGAATCGAGCGTGCAGAGCAGTCTACTCGGAAACAAGGGGAAACTGTCTTGACATCAAGCTGTTATGCCCTTATCTTCAGATATATTTGGACAACTGGTGTCGTGATTCAGAAATAACTTTTTTCCTGAATAGATCCAGAATGAATAGCAGAGGAGCAAGGGATCTCTTTTCAGTTCCGTCACCCAAAAGATAACCAAGCCTGTTATCGTCCCAAAGCGGAAAATCCACAGTAGACAGGCACAGAGAATTCACGTCGCTAAAGAGACCCCCCTGTTTCTCACGGATCTGTGGCGTAGATGTAATGATGTGAGTTACTTCTGAGACACGAACTGAGATTGCCCAACATAAACGGCCATCTGATACGGATCTCTTGATTCCGGGATACTAAGAAGAGGAGGAGTGTAATATGGATAAATATGAATGCACAGTATGTGGATATGTCTATGACCCAGCCGAAGGGGACCCTGACAACGGCATTGCCCCTGGAACTTCATTTGAAGACCTACCAGATGATTGGACTTGCCCGGTCTGCGGCGCCAGCAAAGACGACTTCGAAAAACAAGGGTAAACCGCAGAAAACAATTTTCTCCGCTCGTCATTTTACGACGAGCCTTGGTTCAAGATTCGAATACCACAGAGATTTCCGTGTTCTTTTGACTCGCGGAGACATGCTGTCGCATTTGCTGCGGCAGTCTGGACCTTTCTGTCTCATCGGCGACCTCTAATAGGACAAAGGAAGTCCTCTTGCTTTGTGTCTCTATACCCCTGAGGTGAAACACCCAAACAACGGAAGGAGTGGACCATGAAACCGATCGAAATCGCCGATGGCCTTTTCTGGGTAGGGGCCATTGATTGGAATATTAGAGACTTTCACGGATATTCCACCAAGCAGGGGTCGACCTACAACGCCTACCTGATTATGGACGAGAAGATTACGTTGGTGGATACCGTGAAGAAGGAATTCGCCGATGAGTTTATCCAGTCCATCAGTGACATTGTAGACCCTAAGAAGATTGACTATTTGATCAGCAATCACACGGAAATGGACCATTCTGGCGGACTTGCACGAGTGATGCACAAAGTGGGGGAGGACAAACCCCTGTTTTGCTCAAAAGTGGGGCACAAGAATCTTACCCGTCACTTCACTCAGAAATGGAATTACCAGCCCGTGGAAAACGGAGGGGAGTTGAGCCTGGGCAAAAGGACCCTGACCTTCCTGGAAACCCGTATGCTCCACTGGCCGGACAGTATGTTTACCTATCTTAAAAAGGATAGGATCCTTCTATCCAGTGACGCCTTCGGACAACATTATGCGGGCTTTGAGAGATTCGACGATGAAATCGGCGATACAATCATGCCCCATGCCAAAAAGTACTTTGCTAATATCCTTCTCCTTTACGCGCCTTTGATCCTCAAGTTGGTGGATCAGATGACAGAAATGGGGTTGGAAATAGACATGATATGCCCGGACCACGGGATCATCTGGCGGGAAAATCCCATGAAGATCATTCATGCCTATGTGGAATGGTCTCAGCAGAAACCAAAGAGAAAGGCCCTGATCATCTATGACACCATGTGGCACAGCACCGAAGCCATGGCCAATGCCATTGCGGAGGGTCTTCATGAGAAGGAAGTGGAGGCCAATCCCATGCATCTGAGATCCTGGCACCGAAGCGATGTCATGACCGAAGTCTTGGATGCCGGAGCCATTATCGTCGGGTCCCCCACTCTGAATAACGGTCTTTTCCCCACAGTTAGTGATTTTCTGACTTATATGAAGGGCCTCAAGCCCAAAAACAAGATCGGCGCCGCCTTTGGCTCCTACGGCTGGAGCGGTGAGTCAATCCAGCTGATCAGCAAAGAGCTGGAGGTCATGAAATTCAAAGTGATCGATCCGGGGATGAAGATACAGTACGTGCCGAATTCAGAGGGTTTGGAGGCCTGCCGGGAGTTTGGCCGGAGAATCGCACAGCATCTGCCTCCTGAATGAAAAAGATTCCTCAGATTGACATTAGTGAGTGTACGGATTGCGAATCCTGTCTGGAACTCTGCCCTTCGGTCTTCAAAAAGAACAAGGGGACAGACTTTATCGAAGTAGTAGCCCTTTCCGAGTATCCTGAAGCGGATATTGAGGAAACTACGTCTATGGGCCCGGCTGATTGCATTTCATGGGAATCCTGATTTTAGAAAATTTCAAATCTGGAAGGGTCATGGTGTCTTTTCGGAGTGACTGGCGGGAGGTCTTCGTTATTTCAAACAGTTACGGAATAGAAGACCCCCTGAATTCCCGCTTCATAGTAGCGGGAAGAACAGCGGAGGGGGGAGGTATCACCCATCCGTAATTGTTTGAAATGACCAGACCGTAAGACTCGGAATCGCAGAAAAGACACCATGACCCGTATGCCTTTATCATAAGCTTTCAATACACCACTTTCAATCAAACTCATTAACTGGAAGTACCAAGGGGAAAAGACAGAGTGATGAGCAGGACTCTCAAAAAGAAGGTCCACGGCTTACTGAAGTCTCCGAACCTCGATCAAGCCATTCGAGAACTTGAAAGTCTCCCTCCCCAGAAGGTTATCAACCCCCTCTTCTCTTTCATTCAAGACACAGATCAAGCCATAAAATGGGCTGCGGTCAGGGCTATGGGGGTGATCGTGGCTGGAATGGCTGACGTGGACATGGAATCGGCCCGAGTCATTATGCGCCGTCTCATGTGGAACCTTAACGATGAGTCCGGAGGTATCGGATGGGGTTCCCCCGAAGCTATGGGGGAAATCCTGGCCAATCATGAAGGACTGGCCGAGGAATATGCCCATGTCCTTCTCTCCTATGCAAGGGAAGACGGCAACTATCTGGAACTTGAGGTCTTGCAGAGGGGACTTCTATGGGGAATCAAGAGGCTTTCCGAAGTCAAACCGCATCTGGTACAGGATGCTGTGCCTTATCTGTCCCATTATACTCAGTCTGCTGATGCCGGGGTAAGAGATTTGGCAGAGCAGGTTTTAAACACCGTAACTTCCAAAAGATTGGATTAAGGGCTACTCCTTTTCATAGAACTGGGGGTACAGCCTTTCCGCACACTCGGGACAGATGCTGTGGCTGAACTCAGTCTCACAATGGTTGGAGACGTATTTTTCCAGTGATGTCCAGGAGCCGTCTTTGTCTCGGATCTTTCTGCAATTGGCGCAACTCGGCAAGAAATCTCCGAGAATATTGACCGTGTTTTTCTCAAGCGCGCGGATACGTCGACTCAGCAAGTGAAGAAGCTCGAAGGCAATGTTTGGGGATCTCTCAACCTCCTTGCGAAAGGTCTCTTGATGTAAAGAAAGGACTTCGGTCTTCTTCTTGGCGACGACACTGGCCGATCGAACCAGGTCATCAATCAGCGCCATCTCTCCAAAATAGCTCAGAGGGCCGAGGACTCCCAGCCGCCTTTCCTTTTTCTCTCCCATCCCTTTTATCACTTCCACTTCGCCACTAACGACGATGAAGAGCCGGTTGTCCGGTTCGCCCTCCTTGATGATCACATCACCTCCATCGAATGTGTGACGGTTAGTCAGTCTGGCAATCCGTCCCAAATCCGACTTTTTTGTAAGGGAAAACAGAGAAACCCTAGACAAGAAATCAGTATCATTCATAGCCGCAAATCTCCCATTTCGTTTTTAAAGAGATAACACCCGATTTTTACATCATCGAGTCATGCGAATACACGCTGCAGCTTCACACATTCCTCTCATTGGCTGAGATGAGCAGAGACGATTTGGTTCAGAAAGACCCGGTTTTTCCCGGAAAGCTCCACAAAGCAGATTCCCATGCCCACGGCAGTATCACCATCCTCCATGCCATATAAATCTGACCAGGTTACCCTACCAGTGATGTCCAGTGCTTCGTGTTCAGGAGGTGTAACTGCAATATGGTAGGATGCATCCAACCGTAAGGGTTCATCGCAGAAGATGGCTACACCCTCTGACGATATGTCTCTTGTTTCGCCTATAATAGTCCCCTGATCGGACATCACGGCAACGGGCCATCTGACATCGATTCTTGGTTCTTTTCTCCTTTCGATTGCAGCAGCCACGGTCTTACCTCCTAGATTTCTATAAGGAATTTACCGTAGGATCATCTTTCTCACTTGTTTGAGAGCTTGAGCATTAAAGATTAAGGACCTTGTACTGTGTTCTATTTATTCCCTATAATTTCACGTTTTAGTCAGAACATCAACTCTTTTTTCCTGCGATACACCTCCATAGGTTGAAGATAACTTACTGATTTCAAACAGAAATGGTCTTACTGAAACCGCACCAATAACCGTTCTTGGCTTCCGACCACTCAGGCATTCTATAATGAGGCTATCGATGGTGGTCAGATATGCGATTTTCTCAAGATCTATATCAATGCTCGGACCATCAAATGCGGTTAACTATTTGATTTTAATATCTTTTTACATAAAGTTTACTTAGACCCTCTATCGCGTGGAGGAATAAAAAGGGGTTCACTCAAATTGAGCGAACCCCTCGATATAACTGGTAGGCCTGAGAGGGCTCGAACCTCCGACCAATTGATTAAGAGTCAACTGCTCTGCCAGCTGAGCTACAGGCCCACAAACCAAAAACAATACACATGGCGCGCCCGGCAGGATTCGAACCTGCGACCTACGGGTTCGAAGCCCGGCGCTCTA
>CAZFMX010000119.1:0-5663 GCA_964520425.1 uncultured Desulfobacteraceae bacterium | reverse complement strand
TGAAAAGAGACCCATGAGAAGACCTCCCGGCTCATTCCCTTGGACAAACGAAGTGTCGTGATGAAAGGCTGTTTTAGATATGCCGGAGTTTATGAAAATAGACCTCCTGCGTCAATGAGAAAACCTTTGGGCTTTCCGGAATGACGACTTGATACACCACTGTCCTGCTGGTGACATATTCATTCGTATTTTCAATTAGTTAGCATGAATTGGCAGCCCATTTTCCGCCAAGTATCAGGCATCAGGGTCATGCCTGGAGGAATTTCACTTGACTTTTTATAGGAGATTGGACTAAATTAATCAGTTGCTTAGCTTAATATTGGCGGAGATGCTTTTGGAAAGATAGGCAGCCCCGCTTTTTTTATTTCGGTGGTTTCGCTACTTAATTCCGATCTCGGAAAATCAACGTGAGGAGTATTTTGAGTCGAGCTGATTTAATCCAACTGGAAGGGAAGGTCACCAGGATTCTGGGCGCCGGAATCATGGAAGTCCAATGCGATAATGATATCGTTGTCAGGGGACGTCTTTCAGGGCGCATGAAGAAATACCGGATCAAGGTATTGGTTGGAGACCAAGTCCAAGTCAGTGTTTCTCCCTATGATCCTACCCATGGCTTAATCACCTACCGAATGAAATAGTGAATGCTTGAGAGGTTACACTTCCGGAATCAGTGCCTCGGCTCCTATAGGTCAAAATCCATAGAGGCTGAAGTCGTTACAAAGCATCTTTGGGCACGAATTCAACGGTTCGACTCTGCAAGAACATGAAATATCTCGAATTAGAAGAGAAAGACTTGAATATGAGTCTTTCACAGAAGAAGGATGAAATCGACAAGGAGGAGAAAGGGACCAAAGGCAAGGCTTGTTTCCATGATTTCAACCTTCCGGAACCGCTGCTTCATGCCATCTCTGATCTCGGTTTCGAATACTGCACCCCCATACAGGCTGAAATTCTTCCCAGCACCCTAACCGGAAAAGATGCGAGTGGTCGAGCACAGACAGGCACGGGGAAGACGGCCGCGTTCCTCATTACGGTTATCACCCGTCTCTTAACCAAGCCCTTCCAGGGGAAAAGAAAGCCCGGAACGCCCCGTGCTCTGATCCTTGCCCCTACCCGGGAGTTAGTACTCCAGATTTCCGAAGAAGCGCGTCAGCTTTCCAAACACGGCAAAGTGAGAACCGTTTCCGTGTTCGGTGGGATGGATTACGAGAAACAACGAAGACAGCTGGCCGACGGCCCGGTGGACATCATCGTGGCCACACCGGGAAGGCTGCTCGATTTTAAAGGCCGCCGCGACGTCAACCTGAAGAGAACCGAGATGCTCATCATCGATGAGGCGGATCGGATGCTGGACATGGGTTTTATCCCCGATGTCCGGAAAATCATCCACAGCTTGCCCCCTAAAAATGAGCGTCAGACGCTTCTTTTCAGTGCAACGTTGACGCAGGAAATTACTCGCCTAGCCTCCCAGTGGACCCGGAACCCTGTTACCGTGGAGATAGAGCCGGAACAGGTCGCAGTCGATACCGTAGAACAAATCGTTTACATTGTGACCGTCAGCGACAAGTTCTCTCTCCTTTTCAACATTATCCATCAACAAAATCTCAGCAGAGTCCTGGTCTTCTGCAACAGACGGGACGAGGTGAGACACCTCACAGAGAAGCTGATCCACCATGGAATCAACTGTGAAATGCTTTCCGGAGAAGTTCCTCAGAAAAAACGGGTTCGCCGTCTCGAGGATTTTAAGCGGGGAAAGATTCGGGTCCTTGTCGCGACAGATGTAGCCGGACGTGGTATTCATATAGAGGGCATGGATCACGTCATCAATTTTACGTTGCCCCATGACCCGGAAGACTACGTACATAGAATCGGGCGTACCGGCCGTGCAGGGTCTACCGGGACTTCAGTCAGCTTTGCCGATGAAAAGGATGCCTTCTACATCCCGGCCATTGAGGCATTCATTGACCGCAAGCTGAATTGCACGGAACCGGAAGAAAAATGGCTCATCATGCCAAAACCCGTTTACACAAAGAAAAGGTCCGCTCCCCGACGGAGAAAGAGATCCATCCAAACGGCTGGAAACCGTCCCTCAAAGAGAAGATTTGCTTCAAGGGTCTCCCGAAAGGCGGCTTCGCTGTCTCGACATGGATCTTCATCCTTTTTTGATAAAACGATTTCTTCCAATGGGGGTTGATTTCTCGAAAAGAACAGAGTATATTCAAGGCATTCAATAAAGGCCTGCCTTTAATGGGAGGCCTGTTTCGTTCTAAGGGGATGGATTCTTTACCAAAAACGTGATCAGCTGTGGCTCGTTGTAATACGTTGATTGTGGGCATTTTGTCGCCTTGAGACGAGATGCCCCTTTTGTCTGATCCGGTCTTATGAATCCTTGAAAGAACAGACAACCCCGCTTTGCCTGCGTATCTGAAACATCTGGAACAGGATCAAGCCGTACTGATCATGCCGTAGATGAACCCTTCGTGGGGGAAGGATATGGCTTTGCGGGACCGATTAAATTTGGGGGTATTTGAGTTAATGGGAAAAGGAACAGATAAAATGAGAGAAGGCGGATTCTCCGCGACCGAAGAAGACCTTCAGGGCAACAACCAGTTCATGGAACTATTCGAAGAAAGCCTGAAAAGTATCCAAACCGGAAAGGTCACCAAAGGAGAAATCGTTAAAATAGACAAGGAATTTGTCCTGGTTGATATTGGTTATAAATCAGAGGGACAAATTCACCTCTCCGAGTTTGTTGATTTGAAAGGCAACATGACTGCGAAGGTCGGGGAAAAGGTTGATGTCCTTGTGGTTAGTATAGAGGATGATGAAGGTCGAGTGATTCTCTCCAAAGAAAGGGCGACTAGAGCCCAGGTATGGGATGTGATAGAGGAAGCCTATAAGAATAACGGGACCGTTCGAGGCAAGATCATTTCTCAAATGAAAGGGGGGCTCTCCGTAGACATAGGCATACAAGCCTTCTTGCCTAGATCTCAGGCTGATGTAAGGCCCGTCAGAGATCTGGATGATTTGATCGGAACAGAGCATGATTTCAGGGTCGTCAAGTATGAAAGAAACCAGGGGAATGTCGTCCTATCTCGCCGGGCAGCCATGGAGGCAGAGAGAAAGGCCCTGCGGGAAGAGACACTCAAACGTCTGGAAAATGGTGCTGTTGTAGAAGGCATTGTCAGCAATATCAGAGACTATGGTCTGTTTATAGATCTCGAAGGCATTGACGGTCTTGTACATATTACGGACTTGTCTTGGGGCAAGGTCGGACATCCCTCAGAGAAATATCAGATTGGG
Source organism: uncultured Desulfobacteraceae bacterium (assembly GCA_964520425.1). Lineage (GTDB taxonomy): Bacteria > Desulfobacterota > DSM-4660 > Desulfatiglandales > HGW-15 > JAFGFY01. The sequence goes on along the minus strand of CAZFMX010000119.1, from coordinate 2,360 downwards.
GATAGGGTCACAGTGAAAGTCTTGAATTTTGACAGAGAGAAAGAGAGGGTTTCTCTGGGCATCAAGCAGTTGACCCCTGATCCATGGGAAAAGACTCTGGAAAACTATTCTGAGGGGACCAAGGTTTCGGGTCGTGTCGAAAGCCTGAAAGAATACGGTGCATTTGTGGAACTGGAAGAAGGGATAAGGGGGCTGATTCATGTGTCTGAACTCTCCTGGAGTGGCAAAGTGAAGCACCCTTCTCAGGTATTGAACGTTGGCGAAATCGTGGAAGCCGTCGTCCTGGACCTGGATATAGAAAAAAAACGCATTTCCCTCAGTTTGAAGCAGCTTGAGCCGAACCCTTGGGACAGCATTACTGATAAATACCCTATAGGAGCTACGATTGAGGGAAAAGTGAAGGACATCACAAAGTTCGGTATTTTTATCGGCATTGAGGAAGATATTGACGCACTTGTCCACATATCCGATATTTCATGGACCAAACAAATCAACCACCCCTCGGAACTATACAAGAAAGGTGATCTCGTTCAGGCGATCATTCTGGACATTGACCAGGAAAACCAGCGTTTCTCCCTAGGCATCAAGCAACTGACGCCGGATCCCTGGGATATGATTCCCGAGAAATACAAACATGGGACCCGTGTGAACGGTAAGGTGACGAGTATCACCGATTTCGGCATCTTTGTGGAACTGGAAGAAGGTATTGAAGGCCTTGTTCATATCTCCCAAATACCCAAGACCAAGGACGATAACCCTATGAAAGGCTTTCAGGTCGGGGATGAAATAGAGGCCGAGGTTGTGAACGTCTCACAAGAAGAAAAAAAAATCGGCCTTTCGATTCGAAAACTGCGCGAAAACGCTGAGAGAGATCTTCACAAGGATTATGTACAGAATCCGCAACAGGCCACATCTAATTTGGGGGATCTATTGAAAGAAAAAATGATGGACGCCCCCGGTGAGGAAGATTAGTCCCCTGCCTCAGGTGATATCCCTGAACTCGCGGTTCCAGTGTGCGAATGCCAGCGTTAGAATGGCCAGAACAATGCCACTGATCATCAATGAATTGCCGGTCCCGATTCCCTCTGCGATGACGCCGAAGGGAATGGCGCTCAAAGGCATAAGACCAAAGGTCATCAGCCCTAAACTCATCATTCGACCCCGCATTTCCGCACTGGAATAGACCTGAAGGAGGGTCATATCCAGGGACATAAAAATGGCATTCATCGCACCAATCACGAAGATACAAGGGAAGGCCATAGTATATGAAGTCGCTTTTGAGAAGAAGGCGACTGAGATCCCCCAAACCAGGCTGATAACCAGGAGTAAGGCCCCACGCCTTTTCACATTCTTAAGTGAAGCCAGGAACAAAGAACCTGTCAAGGCCCCGACCCCCATGATCATCATCAGATAACCCAGGTCATCCGACCCAACGTCCAGGGCCTCTCGAGCCCATGCGGGTAACAGTGTCTGATAAGGAAAGCCGAATAGTGACGGAACAAAGAGCATGATAATCAGTCCACGCATCGTGGCGTCTCTCTTGGCATAGGATAGTCCCTCGCGAATATCCTCTGTCATACGTTTTCCGGAACGTGAACTCACACTTTCTTCCGAACGGATCATAGTGAAACAAATAATGGAAAACAGATAGACAGCGCCATTCAGATAAAACACACCTGACGTATCCACATAAATAATCAGCACACCAGCAAAGGCCGGGCCCAACGTCCGTGTGATGTTCATGGCGGAATTCATGAGGGCAACGGCGTTCATCAGACTCTCTTTGGGCACGACATCGGCGACCAGGGCCTGTCTGCTGGGCATGTTGAAGGCCATAAGAGCTCCATTGATCACACCGATCACGATAAGATGCCAAAACCGAATCAATTCAGTCATATCCAGTGTAGCCAGTAAAAAAGTCATACAGGCATTACCTGCAAAGCAGACACTAATGACTTGCTTTCTCGGAATTCGATCAGCTAAAGCCCCCCCAAACAATGACAGCAGGGTCAATGGCACGGCCATTGCCATGGTGACCATGGCTAGGGCAAACGGGGAATCACTCGACAACCGTAACACCAGCCAACTCCTGCAGATGATCTGCATGTTCAGGGCCAGGAAGGCCATGAGGGTTCCCGACAATAACCACCTGAAGTTTCGATATCTAAAGGATTCAAACATGGCGTGATATGGAAGATGTGGACATACTCAATGTGTATCACAAAAGGGATCACAAAAAAAAGAGGTTCTTATAGCAGCAACTAGTGAGTACTCTTTCCGCATAGCGGAAAGCCTCAAGCAGCCTCCTCGAAGGGGGCTCAAAGGATAGAGGCTTTTCTGTTGTGACTGGCGGGAGGACG
>CAZFMX010000118.1:0-6164 GCA_964520425.1 uncultured Desulfobacteraceae bacterium | reverse complement strand
GTCTTTTGGGTGGTGGAACTGAAAAGAGGCCCCCATGCCCCCTTTGAATTTGTGCGGCAGATACTTATTATTGAAGATCCCTGCAGTCCCGCTGAAAGCGGGACAGGGAATCTCCCAAATGTAAGGAAGTATTTATTGTAATTCGCTCGCTAACCCCGCAGCCCGTCCTCCGCAGTAGCCTGCTACGGAGGATGGACAAGCTACGGGGAATGCACTCGCTGTGCATTTTCAAGTTAATTCTGAGACACGAAGCTAGATGGGAACACAGCGGGCATCGGGATGTCAAGAGACAAAAACCGCTCTTGTTGAGGAATAGCCTTGGCTTCGAGACTTCACAAAGCCCAATATACGTGTTAGGATCTTGACTCATGAAAACCTTGCGAAAACTCGGCATTCTTGTGAATTCAGAGAGGCACATGGATAAGATTATCAATCTATGTGAAGCCGCCAAAGAAAAGGGAGTGGAAGTGATGATCTTCTTCACTCATCGCGGGACCCTTCTTACCCAGGATCCGCGTTTTTCTGAATTGAAAGGCAAGGCAAAAATGTCCTTTTGCCGAGTGGCCTTTGAAAGCCATGGCCTGAAATCCCCCATAGAGAGAATTGATGGGAAAGATTTTAGCACCCAGGCAAGAAACGTGGAGATGATTGAAAAATGCGATCGGTATTTGATCTTCTGACGTTTTTCCAGCATGCCGGGTCCAGAGGACCAGGCATGCTGGAAAGTATGAAAGAAATCACAGTGGCGAAGTCATGAATCGGGCGAAATGCCGAGTCCTCAGGGTTCGGATAGATCTGATTCAGGCGTTTTCTTTAGTGTTGAAAGCCTCAGGACTCGATCTTCAGGGTTTGTGTTTTGACGCTCTTGAAGGAGGATATAAATGGAAGATGTGCGACACGTGGCCTTTTTGATTAGAAGAGGAGAAGATCTCTGGGAGGGGTCTCGATCCGTCCTGGGGCTAGGCGTGGAGAACTTCTACACATATATGTTCGTGTTGGACGTGGAAGTTGAAATGACCGACGCCTACAGAGAAAACCTGGAATGGTTGGATGATTTGGAGTGTAAGTGTTTTTCAAACAATAGAATCAATGTTGACAAACACGGATTTACGTACTTGAGCTTGGAAGATATTGGCGAGAAACTCAAAGAAATGGATCTCGTGATTCCCTTTTAGAAAAACGGTAATCAAATACATCGAATCAGATTTATATTAAAAGCACCAAATCACAAAAACAGAAGCATAGTGTTGCTTGCTCTATTCTATTGCGGCAGAAAAGGGTTTAGGAGTTCTGAATGAAATTACTGCATATTCTGAAATCAACGCCTGATGAGCGCACAAGGACCCTCATAGACATTATCTCGCAGGGGGAAGAGACAACAGAAGTCAGCCTCTATGATGAAGCTACAGACTACGGTAGGCTTGTTGATTTGATCTTTGAAAACGATAAGGTCATCAGCTGGTGGTAAATACCGAGGGTTGCGACAGCTGATGAAGTAATTCCTCTCTAATCTCCTCAATCTGATTTTCGTCTTGCACCTTTTGACCCTCTAGATCACGAACATAGAAGACATCCGCGATCTGATCTCCCTTTGTGGCGATCTTGGCAATTCGTATATCCAGCCCCAGAGTGCTCAGGGCATGGGTGATGATGTAAAGCAGCCCCAGGCGATCGTCAGAAAACACCTCGATGAGTGTAAAGAAGTCAGACGAGTCATTGTCCACGACCACATTTGGCGGACGTTTAGGCGTTCTGCTGTTCGAAAGAATGGACGGGGTAGCCTTCTTTTTGAGGCGAAGGGCCAAAGAGGACCTGTCCGAAAAGGCGTTTTTAAGATCCCTAGTCAACCTGTCCCAGGTTTCTTGCGGATGAATGGGATCGAGAGGGCCGGTTACTCTGAAAATATCCAGGGCTGTGCCGTCACGCCAGGTATATATGTCTGCGGATAGAACGTTGATGTTATTAAGGGCCATGGCTCCGGCCATGTCTGAGAAAAGTCCGAGCCTGTCCTTCGCCAAAAATGTGACTTCCCAGCAACTCTGAGCTCTATCCTCTCTGGCATCGATTGAGAAGGCTTTTGATTCAGGGTTCTCCCATTCTTTACCCAGGCTTCGGAGCATAGTAAGGTGGCCTGCCATTCTCTTGGGAGGGGTGTTCAGGATATATCTGGGTGACATGACTTCGAAGAAATACTCCAGGTCGTGCTGATCCATGTCCTTCATAAACCGGAAAAGGGCTGACTTTTTCTTTTTGGTCTCTTTCGATGCATCCGCGGTGGCCAGCTCTCCCTTTTCAAGGACATGAAGGACCTTAAAGAAAAGTTCCTGCACCAGATTGGCCGTCCATTCATTCCAGACTCTGGGACTTGTTGCCGAAGAATCGGCAAATGTCAGGAGGTACAGCATTTTCAGCCGTTCAACATCTCCTATTATTCGGGCACATTGGATGATCACCTTCTCATCATTTAGATCTCTTCGGGTCGCTGTTTCTGCCAGAAGAAGATGATATCTCACTAGGAACAGGATATCTTCAATCCCCTCTTCATTATAGTTGAAACGCTTAAGTATCTTCCGCGCAATGTTCATCCCATTCCTGGCATGGTCTTTTCCAGTCTTTCCTATATCGTGCAGTATACCTGCAAGATAGAGGCGTTCCGGATGGGGAATCTCATAAGCAATATCCAGAAGCAATATCTCTTTTCGAGCAATGCGCCCCATAAGATACCTCACTGTCTCCAGTAAATGTCTCCCCACAGGAAAGATGTGATAGGTATCAAATTCGACCCTGTCTTTGATCCGAGCGAATTCAGGAATGAAGGCATCGAGAAATCCGGTTTCAAACATCTGATTCAGGGTTTCAAAGGAGTCTTTACCGTTCATGATATCAAGGAATCCCCGAACTGCTTCGCTCGACTTCCTGAACTTGTCATCCACCAGATAAAGAAACTCTCGTACCAGTCTTTTTGCTTCCAAGGAGAGGGAAAATTCATGACGGGCGCTGGATGCAAAGATCTCCATCAAGAGCAGAGGATTTGCAAGGATCGCCGTGGCCGAATGAAAATTGATTTCACCATGATAGAGTTGAAGACCTTTCGAAACTTCCGGTGTCGGACGGCTCTTCTTGGATCGTTTTCCATCGCGGATATGTGCGTTGACAAAGGAGTTGTGTAGGGATTTGACGGATCCCATAAAGGCGTGGAGCCTTCCCATGAATTGTTCCACGGCTAACACGCTTTTCTGATTCTTGAAACCGAGTTTGAGTGCGATATCCTCTTGATATTCCAGGTTCAGACGGTCATTTTTCCTGCCGGAGAGTATATGGAGGTGATTACGAACGAGCCAGATAAAACCCAACCATTCTTTTATATCCTGGAATTCATTGTGGGATAGTATCCCCGTGTACTCTAAATCTCTAGGGGCTCGCAAACCAAACAAGGATTTGGAGAGCCAAAGAATATGGTGATAATCCCTCAGCCCGCCTATACCCTCTTTAAGGTTCGGTTCAAGAAGGTAGCTGGAATCCCCGAAAACATCGGTTCGGATTCTATTTTGGTCTTCCAGCCATCTGGCAAAAGAAGCGGCCTTTCTTGTGGTTAAGTTTCGGAAAAGCTTATCAATAAGGGAAAGGTATACAGGGGAATCTCCACAGATAAATCGTTCATCCAACATTGAGGAGAGGACCTGGTGGTCATCTTTGCACAGGCTAAGGCAATCTTTAATGCTGCGTACTGCATAACCCAGGTCGAGCCCCAAATCCCACAAAGGAAAGAAAACCTCATCCACAAATTCCTTTGCTAGAAGAGGGACCTTTGGTCCAAAGAGGACCATTATATCAATGTCGGAGTGAAGACAAAGCTCTTTTCGGCCATAGCCTCCCACAGCCACCAGGGCAAAAGGGTACTCTTTTTTGAAGAGCTCCTGCCCAATTCTGCTCTCCTGAAGGCTCTTCCTGAAGTATTGGTCAAAGATCTCAGTATGATCATCTTGAAAAGATTCCCGAATATCTCCTGAAGAAAATCCGGAGAGGAGAGCCTCTCTTGACTCCTTCAATTCCTGAAAAGCGGATTGCATTTCGCTTATATCGCTTCTTTGCCTGTTTCGCCTGTTCGTATGCGAATTGCCTCTTCAACAGGGAGGATGAAGACCTTACCGTCTCCAATCTCTCCTGTCCGGGCCTTCTCCTGAATACTCTCTACTGCCTCAGCCACCATTTCATCGTCCATAATCACCTCGATTTTGATCTTTGAGACGAAATCAACCTGATACTCGGCCCCCCTGTAGACTTCCCTGTGTCCTCGTTGACGACCGAATCCCTTGACCTCTGTGACTGTGAGTCCTTTGATGCCCAAGGCGGACAGACCATCCTTTACATCATCAAGCTTAAAGGGTTTGATAATGGCTTCTACTTTCTTCATGGTTTTAGCTCCTTATAAAAAATTTCCGGGGACATTCTCAATAATGTCACACATGTTATACCTACACCTTGCACTTAAAGCCTTATGTCTTGTGCCTTTTACCTTGTGCCTTGCACATATACATTCAACCTTGCACCTTAGACCTTACACCTTTAATAGGTGTACCCCGCTTCATCGTGCAGGCTGACGTCGAGTCCTTTTATTTCTTCTTCATCGGTAACCCTCAATCCTATGAGGAGGTCGACCAGTTTCAGTATAACAAAGGTCATGACAAAAGCGAAGATCATGGTTACGATCACAGAAACAAACTGGATCCACAATTGTCCGGGATTCCCGAAGAAAAGTCCGTCTGCACCATTTGGATTAATCGCAGTACTGGCAAAAAGACCTGTAGCCAGAGCACCCCAGCTTCCACCCAGACCATGGATCCCAACGACATCGAGGGAATCATCATAGCCCAGTCGAGATTTAATCAATATGCCACCATAGCAAATAATTCCGGCCAAAGCTCCGATGATGATGGCTGACACTGGGCCGACAAATCCGGAAGCGGGAGTGATTGCTACCAGACCTGCGACGGCCCCACTGGCTGCTCCAAGGGTAGTGGGTTTGCCTCTATGAATCCATTCCGTAAATATCCAGGATAAGGCTGCTACGGCAGATGAGATGTGAGTGACCACAAAGGCGTTGGCCGCTAAACCGTTGCAGGCAAGGGCGCTACCTGCATTAAATCCGAACCATCCGAACCACAAGAGCGCTGCCCCTGTGATAGTCATGGGGAGGTTATGGGGGATGTAGGGTGTGCTTCCATATCCATATCGTTTTCCTATGATAATGGCAGCCGCCAATGCAGATATACCGGAGCTGATATGGACCACCGTACCTCCGGCGAAATCCAAAGCCCCCAGTCCGCCGATCCAACCACCGACACCCCATACCCAGTGACACAAGGGATTATAGACAAACGTGGCCCATAGAAGGGAGAAAATCAGAAAGGCGCTGAATTTCATTCGCTCTGCAAAGGCCCCCGTGATTAGTGCGACGGTGATAATCGCAAACATGCATTGAAAAATCATGAAGGCCAGATGAGGGATGGTACTACCATAATCCGGGCTGGGAAGCATCCCCACCCCTTTTAGGCCAAACCACCCGAGGCCCCCGATAATACCTCCGTGATCTACTCCGAATGACATAGAATACCCCCAGAGAACCCATTCCAAAGTGATAATTCCTAAGACGATAAAACTCTGCATGATGGTGCCTAGGACATTCTTGCTACGGACCATGCCTCCGTAAAACAGGGCAAGCCCCGGCGTCATGAGCATGACCAGGGCGGCTGACATGAGTACGAAAACAGTATCTCCTGTGTTCATAGTTGTTCCCCTTTCAGTTTTTGATTATGAGAGCAATCTTCATGCCGAATCACGCGAAATAGATATATTGTTAAATATCAATGAATTAGGTGAGAACCATAGAGGGGATAGATTTTGCGGTTGATACAATTTTGTGGTAGGAATATTGCGTAACGACAAAATTGTCCTAATGTCGTGGCTCAGAATTGAATTGAATAATAAGTACCGGCTGAACAAATTCAAAGAAACCCCCATACCCCCAACATATCATAGAGCCCGCTAAAATGATGGAAGGCATTTCTGGGACACGAATCTAGTGCCTTGTATCATAATTCCTAAGACTAGTCATAGACCTCCGGCAAAGCCGGAGGCTTGAAAAATGTGAACCGCTCAAAGCG
>CAZFMX010000117.1:0-6257 GCA_964520425.1 uncultured Desulfobacteraceae bacterium | reverse complement strand
CATAATATGCAAAATTATGGTGCCGTTCCACGACCTCTGGATAGATGGTGGTGAATCTGAAAAGAGACCCCCATGCCCCCAACGTGTCATAGAATCGGCTAATATTATGGAAGGTATTTCTGGGACACGACACTAGAGACGGTAGATTCAGGTTAAAACTGAAACTCAACCACAAGAAAGGTATGATCAGAGGGCTTTTGGTAAGTCCTGGGTTCGGTATCGATCCAGACGCGCTGGGAAGTCTCTGCTAATGAAGGAGTGGCTAAAACGTAATCAATGCGCCACCCTATGTTCCGTTTGAAGCCGTTGGGAACTCTGTAATCCCAGAATGTGTAAAGACCTCCTCCTGGTTCATGTTTTCTAAAGACATCCACAAACCCCCATGCCAAGTATTCCCTCAAGATCTCCTGCTCTTCAGGGTGAAACCCGACTTCTCCTCGTAGTCCTTCCGGATCATGTACATCAATGTCCTCAAGGGCGACATTCAAATCTCCGGCCAAAAGTAGAGGTTGACCCGCATCATAGTTCCTCTTGATATGAGAGAGGAGATCTTTGAGAAACCGAAGCTTGTAGTCAAACTTTTCGGTCTTAGGGGCCAAACCCTGCGGGATATAGACGTTTATCACAGGGATGCCGCTAATGACCGCGCTGATAAAACGCGCCTCTTCTTCCTCCCCTTCGTAAAGGTTCAACCGGATCTCTTCCAACGGATGCTTGCTGATTGTAGCCACCCCGTTATAGGACTTCTGTCCCCTGATTACGAGCTGATAGCCCATGTCAGTAAATGGCTTTGTCGGGAAATCCTTGTCCTGGACCTTGGTCTCCTGGATACAGAGGACGTCCGGCTGCTCCTTTTGCAGCCAATCAGTGATGATCTCCAATCGGGCACGGATGGAGTTGGTGTTAAATGTGGCAAGCTTCACATTAGCCCCCCTAGAGAAATAGAAAAAGCCTCCTCTTAAACGGGCTCTATGCTATCACATGGATGGCACGGATGGAAACCGATAAAAAATGGAAGAGGTGTATTGAGATATCGTCTTGGGGGAATGGTCCATGTCTTATCACGCATTAAAACAATCGAGTATTCCGTCAAAAACCATAAGTATGAGTCTCAGAAGTGATGATACGAGGCACTAGGCAATCATCCTGTCGGCATAGGCTCCTACGAAAGAGACGTTCGACAGTGGTCCTTTTAATTTGAGCATGTGATAGCTCAGTATGTTAAGGCCAAAGGTGTGAATTTCTCTCAGGGCGTTGGTATCAATGATGACAAGATCAGATTTAGTGCAGTATTCTTTGAGTTTTTCGACCAACTGGTAAGCAGAACTCCCGTCAAAATCTCCGATCAGTCTCAGATGCATATTGTTTTTCTTTCGTCGAACAGACATTCTAAAATAGGATCCCATGACGCTCCTTTCCCGATGAGAGGGTTAAAGATTGATATTACCGCTTTTCAAGCGACAAGACACGCAAGGTTCCGATCAACATGGTCGCAATACAACTGCTATTGAAGAATGAGTATTCCAGCAAATTGTTTCGGCATCTCTACTGGAATAATCAGGGAATGCAAGTTGCGCGCCTAATCCATTCCAGGTCAGGAGCCATCTTTTTAGACCAGAATATCAGATAGTTAATAGATTAATGAGAAAAGCACAAAAAGAGGTTGCATAGAGAGGAAGAAAAGCAAATGAATGTTTTGTGTACTTTTTTTTAAGATATTGGCAATATATTACACACTCGATTACTTGATTTTACTCCCCGGAGTGACGGGGGCGTCAGATATCAGGAGATGTACACCCGATTCATCTTCGGCGGCGAGGACCATGCCCTGAGATTCGACACCCATGAGCTTGGCCGGCTCAAGATTGGCCACAACCACCACTTGTTTTCCCACAAGACTCTCTTCCGTGTAATGACCGATGAGACCGGCTACTACGGTCCTTTCTTCCCCGATATCTACAATGATTTTAAGGAGGTTCTTAGAACCGGGGACCCTCTCGGCCTTCAAAACAGTTCCCACTCTAAGATCGAGTCTCTGAAATTCTTGAAAGGATATCCTGTCTTTATTATCCTTCTTTTCTATCTCTTCCCTCACTTTTTTACCTCCTTCACCACTGTTTACCTCAACCCTCGGAAACAGATGGGGAATCTTAGAGATGGTCACAACGGTCTTCCCTTTTCCCCATTCTGGAAGATCTTCCAACTTTAGATCTCTACCCCTTTTAGGGAGGCCCAAAAAGTCCTGGATCTTTTCTGAAGTCTCCGGCATAAAGGGCCAAATCAAAACAGATACAATCTTAAGGGACTCAAGGAGATAGGCCATAACCGTGCCTAATCGTTCTCTGTCGGATTTGGCCAGGACCCATGGGGCCATGGAGTCGATGTATTTATTGACCTTCCCCACCAGTTCCCAGATGGCCATCAGGGCCTTGTGAAAACTGAGTTCAGGCATCAGTTTCCTATAAATATCTATCATGGCAAAGGCATCGCTCTTCAAAGCTTCATCTTCCTCACCAACTGAACTCACACTGGGTGCCTCATCCTTAAAATATTTGCGAACCATGGCCAGGCTTCTGCTGACCAGGTTCCCCAGGTCATTGGCCAGGTCCGCATTGATCCTTGCTACCAGGGCCTCTTCGCTGAAATCGGAATCCAGACCAAAGACCATTTCACGGAGCAGGAAATACCTGAAGGCATCCAGGCCATAGACATCCACTAAATCAAGGGGTTTCACCACGTTTCCCAGGCTCTTGGACATCTTGCCTTCATTGATATTCCAGTAACCGTGGACATTGAGATACTGGTAAGGCTCGATGCCTGCGGATCTAAGCATACAGGGCCAATATATCCCGTGGGGTTTCAGAATATCTTTGGCAATCACGTGCTGCACGCTGGGCCAGAACTTCTTGAACCGGTCACCTTCAGGGTAATCGAGGGCTGAGATATAGTTGATCAGGGCATCGCACCAGACATAGGTGACGTAATTTTCATCAAAGGGAAGAGTGACCCCCCAATCGAGCCTGGATTTCGGGCGTGAAATGCAGAGATCATCAAGAGGGTCTTTCAGAAAAGAAAGGACTTCATTCTTATAGCGCTCAGGTCTGATAAATCCAGGGTTCTGTTTGATGTGGTCGATAAGCCAATCCTGATACTTGCTCATGGTGAAGAAGTAGTTGGACTCCTTAATCACCTCAGGCTCTGTTTGGTGATCAGGGCATTTACCGTCAACCAATTCCCGCTCTGTATAGAATCGCTCACATCCAAAGCAATAGAGCCCCTCATAGTCGCTAAAGTATATGTCCCCTCGCTCCTTGACTCTATTGAGAATCAGCTTCACTGTCTCTTGGTGATCCGAATCCGTGGTGCGAACAAAGTAGTCGTTGGTGATGTTCAGCTTGGGCCAGAGAGCCCTAAATAGAGAACTCACTCGATCCACATATTCCTTTGGTTTCTGGCCTTCCTTTTCAGCGGCCGCCACGATTTTGTCACCGTGCTCGTCCGTCCCTGTCAAGAAATAGGTCTCTATGCCACAAAGAGTATGAAACCGATTGAGCACATCAGCGACAATTGTGGTATAGGCATGCCCGAGATGGGGTTCTGCATTGACATAATATATGGGAGTAGTAACGTAAAATCGTCTGGACAACTCTAGTGTTTCTTCCTTTCTTTAATACTCTTTTCATTGTCAAGATTTTTATTATTATTCTTTTTATTGATCTTTTTATGTTTATTATTACTTTTTCTGCTTCTATTTTGTCCATTATTTGTTTGTTTATTGCTTTTTATGTTATTGTCACCTTGTTTATTGCTATTTTCATTATCATCGTTGCTTTGGTTATGACTATCCCTATTCTCAAGGATTTCCTGCTGGAGAATTTCCATCTCCTCACCTGATTCCAGCGCAACGGTCAGCGTCTCCTTCAATACATTCTGACGGACAACCTTGCCCTTTCCATGGGCCGTGGATACAGCCTTGCCGTTCTTGGGTATATTCTTCGTTGCTGTCTCATAGAACTCGTGCTCGTAAGTTAGACAGCACATCAGTCTTCCACACATCCCGGATATCTTGGTTGGATTGAGGGACAGGTTCTGGGTTTTAGCCATTTTAATGGAGACCGGGGCGAACGTGTTCAGGAAAGAGGAACAACAGAGTTGCCGTCCGCATATACCCAACCCTCCAAACATCTTTGACTGATGGCGGGCGCCAATCTGTCTCATTTCCACCCTTGTGCGATATTTCTGGACAAGGTCTCGGACCAACTCCCTGAAATCAACCCGTTGATCTGCGGTAAAGTAGACGATGATCTTGCTGCCGTCATAGTGACGATCCACAGCAACCAGGCTCATGGACAAAGATCTTTCCTTGATCCTTTCACCACAGAAGGCATAAACATCCTTTTCCACTTGGCCTTTTTTCTCGAATTTTCCGATATCCTTCTGACTAGCCAAGCGATACACCTTGTTCGCGGGCTTTATGGGAAGGCCCTCTTCCTGACTCCTTGGAGCATCGCAGACAATACCCAATGCCAGACCTTCCTCCGTCTCAACCAGGACTTTCTGCCCCCTATTGAGGACGAAATTGCCGGAGTCGAATTCCTGGATCTTTCCATATTCTGTAAGCCTTACGCGTACTCTCTTATTCATTGAGTGTTTTCACCTCTACATACCTACTCAGGCAAGCCTTCTCAAGGATAGAAGTGTATTCTCTATCATAAGGTCTAGATTTCGGTTCTGGAGTAGATCCCTTTGTGATTGATCCAGAATGAAAAAGCTTTCCATCAAACTTTCTATATTAGTGTGTCTGGACATTTTTTGCAACTTTCGAGAAAAATCGACGTTGATCAACAAATTAGACGGGCTATCCGACTTCACAAGGAGTAAATCTCGATACCAGGATTTCCATATACCAAGCAATTCAAATAGATTCGCCCCATCATTCCCCGTTCCTGCCCCCCCTTTCTTCTCCTTTCTTGCATATTGCAGAGCCTTCTCCAGGGTCTGTTCTAAAGTCAGATTCGGCAGTTGCATGAGTTCAGAGAGGTATTCTTCTCTCATTTCGAAAAAGCCCTCATCACACATTCGAAGTGCCCGCCCAAGGCTCCCCTCAGAGATTCTGGCCAAGGCTGTAGCCTCTTCTTTCTCCATAGCCTGGTGAACCATAAGCCAGTCTGCAATAGCCCCAACGGGAATGGGCCGAAACAGGACCTTCTGGCATCGGGAAACAATCGTAGGGAATAGGGCTTGGGGTTCAGTTACATTCAAAATCAGGATATTGTTCTGGGGAGGCTCTTCCAAGGTCTTCAGAAGGGCATTGGCAGCCTCGTCGGTCATCGTTTCGGCTTGGCGGATAATACACACCCGGTATTTTCCGGAAAGAGGTTTAAAGCTCAGGATTCGGTTTAGATCTCTTATCTGCTCTATTTTGAGCTTCTTTCCATCCGGCTCGATCATATGCAGATCCGGGAAATTCCCGCTGGCGATTTGACGGCATGATGGACATTTGGCGCACCCTTCTCCTTCTATCTGTTGCTGGCAGTTTATGGCCCCAGTTAAGGCCAAGGCTGCTGTAGTCTTTCCAATGCCCGGAATGCCCGCGAACAGATAGGCGTGGGGGATTTTCCCCCTTGAAATGACGCGTTTCAGGAATTCTATAGCCCGTTCCTGGCAGAGAATACCTGAAAATGGAATAAAATCTGTCTCATTGAACATAAGTATGATGTCCTTGCCGCGAAATGATTCCTCCCTATTATCATCACTACACCAAGTGTTCATATCACATCACGCAATCATAAGTCAGGGGAAAATTGAGAATGCGGGTAAATCGCACCTATTCTTCTGATATCCATCGAAAGAATGGCTTTCCGGCTTTGCCGGGGGAAGATGACGCCGCTTCACCCTACACGAGCATGGAAAATACTTCTAGACATCGGATCAGAAAAGTCGCTATTCTTATAAATAGCATTACATATGATTCACACCCCCATCCGAATTCACCTCCTTTTATCTAGACGTCGATAGTTCTGACTCACTTCTGATCAAAGAAAGGGGCGGAGGAATGACTAAAAACGAACTCCTGGTAAGCAAAATCGATAACGGAATCATCATCGATATTCTGTTGTCAGGGGCTAGTGTCGTGTCTCAGAAGTAACTTGAATAATAAGTACCTGCTGCACAGATTCAAAGGGGGCATGGGGATAGACGCCCAAGCCTGTTACCGCCCCCAAAGAGGACAACGTTCTGTGGACAGGCACAAGGAA
>CAZFMX010000116.1:0-6288 GCA_964520425.1 uncultured Desulfobacteraceae bacterium | reverse complement strand
AGGATTCACCCGTCCGTAACTATATGAAATGACCAGGCCGGGAGCTTTGGAATCGCAGAAAAGATATCGCCATCTTTCCCTAATATTCACTGAATCCACGCATCCTCATGAGGAACCAGAAATGAAATGTAGCCAAATAATGGTGAGGGGCGATGTCCTTGTGGGTCATCTTCTCTCAAGGTAATAATCCTGAAGCTCCGTCAACTGTTGGATATATGTATTCTGTAACTCAAAATCAGGGTATACACTGATTTCTCTGGCCAGCCGTATAATCTCCGGGAATATGTCTATTCCATATGTATTTTTCCCCTTTTTATCCGCCTCATGGATAATCAAAAGAGAGTAATAACTGGTCAGGAGTCGGACCGGTGCGGCCCTTCGGGAAAGATAGGCTCTGCCACCGATGGTGTTCAAGAAGAATCCGGCATATTGATATAGGACACCCAAAGAAGGTCGGGCTTGATCCAAATTCGGACATGGGTCCGCCAGCATAAGCCATTGGAAAAAGGTCTCGAGGTTGATTTCTAAATCCTCCACCTCATTCTTTAAAATCTGTTTAATCAACCGGATCTCATCTTCATCCAGGATCCGATAGAAGTGATAAACGTTTTTTGTCATGGTCAGGGAGTCCAACCTTTCTCCGGCAGGAATGGGGGGATGAGAGGAGAGTTTCACCATCAGGGCCTCGAAGTGTTCATAGATATCCTTATCTGGTTCCAAATCTTGGACATAGGCTTTTTTATTCAGATAGGAGAGGAAATCTTGAATGCGATCCTTGATCTCGCTGCAGCGGTCTTCCGCACCGGCAGGTTCCTTTTCCACAGCCTCTTCGGCCACGGGCGGTACAGTTTCTTTCTCATCGGATAAGGGGGCACTTCCCTTCTGGTCAGATGTGGTTTGACTATCCGGTTCCACCGCGTCTTCCACCCTTTTCTCCTCCTGCCCCCGCTCTGATAGGACAAAATAGACAACCAAGCCGGCAGCCGCCAAGCATATCAAGACGAATAGCCACGGCAAAAGGGGTTCCCTATTTTTCTTTTTCATAACGTATCCTCCTCTATTCGCCTTTGTGAAAAGACCCTTCATGTTGATGGTTGGGGATGGGTAATCGAATGACCACAATGGTTCCCTTGTCCAGCTGGCTACTGATCTTGATTTCACCCCGATGATTCATGACAATTCGATGGACCATCGTCAAACCCAATCCCGCTCCTCGGGGTTTGGAGGTCACAAAGGGGTCATAGACCGCATCCAACTGGTCCGCAGGGATACCGAAACCTGTATCGCTAATAGTGATCAGCACGTCATGGTTAGATGGGTGAATCTCCAGGGAGAGTGTGCCGCCGTCAGGCATGGATTCCAAGGCGTTTTCCATGACATGGGAGAGAGCGATTGTCAGCTGTGGAGCGTCCATTTCCAGGGGAGGGATCTTTTCATCCACCTCTGTTACGATCTCCACCCCTTGTGGTTTGGCCAAAGGTGCGAATTTATTGATCACCTCCTGTGCCACAGGAGGAAGCAAATCCGAGCTGAGAGAGGCTGATTGTACATTCATAAAATCACTCACCTGTTCCACTAGTTTTTCCAGGCGGTTGGTCTCCTCCATGATGACATCAGCATATTCTCGAAGCTTATCTCCAGGTCCTAACTCTTTTTTCAACCTTTCCGCGAAGCCGCCTATAGTCATAATGGGATTTCTGATCTCATGGGCAACACCTTGAACCAGATGGCCCATGGCAGTAAGACGTTCTGAGCGGATCAGTTTCTCCTGGGTCATCTTGAGTTCCCTTGTGGTCAGGGCATAATCCTCTTTAAGACGCTGGTAGAGCTTCGCATTCTCCATGGCAATCGCGACCTGCTGAGCCATGCCGGTGAGAAGCTTAAAGTCCGAGTTGCTGAAAGGCTTCCCTTCTTTCTTGTTAATCACCTGAAGGACACCAATGGGCTCATCTTTGGATATCAGCGGAACGCAGATGACGGATCTTGTCTTAAAGCCGGTCTTCTTATCATATTTGGGGCTAAATCGTTTGTCCTTACTCACATCCTGACTGACAACGGCTCGAGCTGTCTGCGCAACCCAGCCGGCAATCCCCTCTCCGACTTTGATCCTAATCCCTCTTACAGCGTCCTTCTTTTCGCCTCGAGCAAGACGGATGAAGAGCTCATTCTTCGGTCCATCCAGTTCATAGACAGAGCTGGCCTCGGCGTCCATAAATTCCTGCGCCCACTTCATGGCATGCTCAAGCACATCTTCAATATGAAGCGATGAGTTGACAAGGGTTCCGAATCTTAGAATAGCATCCAGTTCCCGTTGAGGGATATGTTGAGAGGATTTCTCATTCACAGTAACGGACTCGAGCGAAGCGTATGATCTGTATGAGTTTAGTTTACCTATATAGCAGATTGGGACGAGAAGCAATCAAAAGTGCGTTCAGATAAATATCCCATTTTTTTCGCATTGACGTGTTGAGGATGGTTTCATATACTTCGCTGAGAATATATTCAGATTTCACATAGTTCAATCTCAATCTGCCAGCCGAGAGGAGGTCGCTATGTCAAGTGAAGTCAAGAAGAAATCCCCGTTCTTAGTGACTGAAGACTGGTGGGCGGTCTATTTAGGCCTAGGAATTGTCTTGGTCGCCCTAGTATTCTACGTTGCGGGCGGCACGCTTAAGCCTTTGGCCGTGTCTCCACCGAAATGGGCTTCATTCAACACGGTAGTCGAACACTTTTCCAATCAGATTTCATGGTATCTGCTTCAACTTCTTGTATGGGTGGTGATATTCTCAGTGAGCACTGCGATTATGGGATTCAAGATCAAGGAATACATTCCCGGTTTTATTGTTATTTTTGTAGCCTCCGCCATCATACTCGTTTTGGGAAAATGGGAACTCGCCCATGACAATAACCTTGAACCTCCCATTTTAGCCCTGATCATAGGTTTGATTATTGGGAACCTGTTTAAGATGCCGCAATGGTTTGAATCGGCCCTCAGAACAGAATACTATATTAAGACCGGGATTGTCCTCCTAGGCGCCACATTACCCTTTACACTGATTATCTACGCTGGGCCTATTGCCTTTATTCAGGCGACTATTGTGTCTGTGGGAACCTTTCTGACGATCTATCTGGTTGGCACAAAGCTGTTCGGGCTTGAAAAACCATTTGCGTCGGTCCTTGGCGCAGGCGGGGCGGTCTGCGGAGTTTCAGGGTCTATTGCAATCGGTGCAGCCACAAGGGCGAAAAAAGAGCATATCTCCATTGGTATCTGTATTGTTGCCTTGTGGGCCCTGGTCATGATCTTTTTTTTGACCTTTTTTGTGAAAGCAACAGGAATGCCGGAGGGGATTGCCGGGGCGTGGATCGGAACCTCAGAATTCGCCGATGCGGCCGGTTTTGCCGCTGCCGCATCGGTTGGGGGCGATACGGCCGTTCATGCTTACACCTTAATGAAAGTCATCGGAAGAGATATCTGGATCGGGATATGGGCCTTTATCCTCTCTATTATCTCTGTCGTCTATTGGGAGAAAAAAGCAGCCGATTCAGCAGACCGTGCCCAATCCAAGGTTATTTGGGCCAGATTTCCAAAATTTGTGATCGGATTTTTTATCGCCTCGGCAATCATGAGTATTGCATCAACGATCGTTGGGGAAGAGGCGTATAATTCATCCTTGAAGCCGCTGGTAATCACCCCTGTAAAAACCCTTAGGACATGGACGTTCATCTTCACTTTTCTCAGCATCGGATTGACCACCCGGTTCAAGGAAATCTTTCAATTCGGATGGAAGCCGTTGACTGTATTCACTGCCGGAGTCATGCTGAATGTCCCTCTGGGATACTTTTTATCGACGGTTGTCTTCAGATCTTATTGGATTTCTCTGTAGGTACTCTCCTTGAGGATATTGAAAAAAAGACCAGTCGAAGTGGGCTGTCTCAACTGCAGTTACTTTGACAACAATGCTAGGAGTCTGGAGTCCATTTTCAGAAACCTGAGAATTATGTGTTCTGCCTATGCATCCGTCCGGGGTGATTCCGGAATCTGCAATTATGATGATCGATTTCGATTCCCCCGATCGGCATGCGATCATTATAATCCAAGAGAGTAATCACCCTCAATCGAAGCCCTCTATACATTTCCTTTTCAGCCCATTACCTGTGTCGTATCTCATATATTCGCGGATCAAGAGAAGAACCCCGACCAAAGGTCGGGGCTTTTTCACGTAAAAGATGAAGTATGGGCTGTTCCCTTAAGACGATATCTCAAAAAGAGTTCCACTGAATCCCATTGTGATCAGAACTTTGAGGGTTTACGCCCAGAACTTATAGCAGAATGTATCGCTCGCTTGGAAAGAACGGGTTCTTAAACCCTCAAAGTTCTGATCACCGCCACTGGCCCCTATAGATATCGTCATAAGGGAATAGTCCATACCTCATCACACATTTTAATAAAAGGATGTCTCATCAACATCTCTGAGTATTAGTCTCAGAAACTATGATACAAGAAATTAGCGACAAATCAGTGGTTGATAGACTCATTCTTTTATCAGAGAATTGGTGTAGAGTGCCCTGGTGATCGATTGTCCGGTGTGATTGATGACGCGAATGACTTGCACGTTCTCACGTCAGGGAGGTGATCTTCATGGCGGAATCCCTGCAACTTTCTGCAGGGGCTCGGTTTAAAAAGGACCGGACAAGGTGCTAGTCCCCCAATTCAGCCATTTGTTTGTAGATCTTCTGCCTTTCCTTCATACCCTCTTCCGCCTTTTGGAAGAGTTTTTTCGCATTTTCCGGAAAAGATCTGGTCAGGCTGGAATAGCGCACTTCGCTCATGAGAAACTCTTTGAAATCGGCCGTGGGTTCTTTGGAATCAAGAATGAAAGGATTCTTACCTTCCTCTTTGAGCCTGGGATCATAGCGGTAAAGGGGCCAATAACCTGATTCAACCGCCCTCTTCTCTTCCTCCTGACTCTTGCCCATGTTCAGGCCGTGATTGATACAAGGTGAATAGGCGAGAATAAGTGATGGACCCTGGTATGTTTCCGCCTCAACTAGGGCCTTCATGAATTGATTCTTGTTCGCTCCCATAGCGACGGACGCCACATAGACGTAACCGTATGTCATGGCCATCCGCCCCATATCCTTTTTCCCGGTACCTTTTCCAGCTGCTGCGAATTTGGCCACGGCCCCCATGGGTGTGGACTTGGAAGACTGACCGCCCGTGTTGGAATAGACCTCGGTGTCCAGAACAAGGATATTGACATCATGGCCTGTGGCCATCACGTGGTCCAACCCACCGTAACCGATGTCATAGGCCCAACCATCTCCGCCGATAGCCCATATGGACTTCTTGGTCAGATAGTCGCTCCGATCAAGAATGTCATAGAGTAAGGGGCTTGCGAAATCTTCTTTGCTTATCAATTCTTCTTCAATCGCGTCCTCGAGTTTTCGGCCGTATTTCTTGGACTTATCACCATCATTCATGGCCTCCAGCCATTGGTTCATGGCCTCTTTAAGGTTATTTGAAATGTCGGTATCCATGGCCTGACGAACATGGTCCGCCAATTTCTCGCGTCTCTGGGCCACAGCCAACTCCATGCCAAAGCCGTACTCCGCATTATCTTCAAAAAGAGAGTTTGCCCAGGCCGGACCGTGGCCTTCCTCATTGACTGTATAGGGACAACTGGGTGCCGTACCGCCGTAAATAGAGGAACATCCCGTGGCATTGGCGATCATCATGCGATCACCAAAGAGTTGTGTGATAACTTTGATATAGGGTGTTTCTCCACATCCGGCGCATGCCCCTGAGAACTCGAAGAGGGGCTGTTGAAACTGACTCCCCTTGACGGATGTGATCGGCATCAAATTGCCCAAAACGGGAAGTTGTGTAAAGAACTGATGGTTAGGAATCTGCGTGTCGACTTGGGAGGTCAGGGGCTTCATGACCAGGGCCTTTTTATTGGCCGGGCAGATGTCCGCGCAGTTCCCGCAACCCGTGCAGTCCAAAGGACTGATTTGTATCCTGTACTTCAAGCCCTTCAGCTCTTTTCCCTTTGCATCCACAGCCACAAAACCTTTCGGAGCCCCTTTAAGGTTCTCCTTAGAAGCCAACGCAGGGCGAATCACGGCATGTGGGCAGACAAAGGAGCACTGATTGCACTGTATGCAGTTCTCCGGGATCCACTGTGGCACGTTTATGGCGATTCCCCTCTTCTCATATTTGGTGGTCCCTGTAGGAAAGATCCCGTCCGGGCTAAAGGCACTGACAGGGAGCTTATTTCCCTGCTGGGC
>CAZFMX010000115.1:0-6445 GCA_964520425.1 uncultured Desulfobacteraceae bacterium | reverse complement strand
ATGTCATAGAACCTGTAAAAATGATGTGAGATATTTCTGAGACGCGACACTAGTGCCCTGTATCATATATTCGCGGATCAATGAATAGATGAGGTATGAGCTGTTCTCTATAGATATCGTATTGAGAAAATGGTCCACGCCTTATCACACATTAAAACAATCGAGTGTTCCATCAATAACCCTGAGTACTAGTCTCAGGAATAATGATACGAGACACTAGACTCCTCAGGATCCTTACCTATTTTACAATTCTCTTGGAGAGTACCTTGATATAATAACCACCTCTTCTTCGGATGCCCTATGTATATACTAACCAAAAAAGAAAAAGCAATAGGAAGTGGCAACATCCTGATCTTCCAATGTTCCGCTTGCCACTTCCTACTGCTCTTGAGGTCTAATAAGCGCTAGTTCTGTCTAAATCTCTGAAGATTTACGGATACCATCTTTGATATCCCGGCCTTCTCCATGGTGACACCGAAAAGACTATCCACAATTTCCATAGACCGACGGTTATGGGTGACAAGGATAATCTGAGAGTATTTCTTGATTTCATTCAAGAGTTCGTTGAACCGGTTGATATTCGCTTCATCCAGGGGCGCATCCACCTCGTCCAACAGGCAAAATGGGCTAGGTTTGATCAGATAAAGTGAAAACAGCAGAGCCATAGCCACAAGGGCCTTTTCACCACCGGAGAGGAGTCCCATGTGGCTCAGTCTTTTGCCCGGAGGTCGGACTTCCACGAGGACGCCCGTTTCCAGAGGTTTTGTTTCATCTATAAGTCTTAGGCCTGCGCTACCGCCATTAAACAAGATCGGAAAAACCTGTTTCAGTTTTTCGTCCACTTGATGCAATGTCTCCATGAACCTTTCCAAAGAGGTTTTATTGATCTTTTTAATAGCCTTGTCCAGAGAATCAATGGAAAGTAAGAGGTCCTCTCTCTGGCTAACCATAAAATCGCGTCGCTCTTGTAGGGCTGCATGCTCCTGAATCGCGGTCAGATTGACCTCTCCCAGTCCTTCCTTTTGCTTCTTCTTACGCTCAAGCGACCCCCTCGTCTCCAGTTCATCGAATTCGTCTTTCAGGTGTTCTTTGTAGATATCCGATAAATTCAGGTTGAATCTCTCTTTGACTGTCTCAATAAGACCGTTTATCTTATACCCGATTTCAGAATGTTCCAATTTTGCATTATTGAGCTTTTCCCTGAGAATCTCCAGTTCCCCTCGCAGACTTTCTCCCGCCTTGTTTTCCTCTCGAATCTTGAGTTGAAATTGATTTCGATCTCTTTCCGCCTCATTAACCGCCTCTTCAGCTGTTGCCGTGTCTTTGCCGAGACCCACGAGTCGGTTACGCGAAACCTCTTCCCTCTCCAGGCATTCTTCATACATTCTTTGTGCCGCTAAAATATCTTCACCTATGTGTTCCAGTTTCTTTTCAGTCTCATAGATGAATTCATCAATCCTATCGATTTCACGAAGAAGACCTTTTTCTTCTTCTTGACAGATACTGTGATCCATCTTCAGTTTCTGCCCCTCATTTCGAACCTCCTCATATTCCTCTTCACACTCTTTCAATTCGTTTTCCTTTTGAAGCAGATACCTTTGTTGTTCTTTCCTTTTGTCTTCGGAGAGTCTGAGTTCTGACGCAATGTCGCTTAGGGCCTTTTCGTGGGACAATTGATCTTTCCTGTTTTTCTCAAGTTCTTCGGTAATACGGTCTGACAGCTTTTTCTGCTGATCCAGCTCTTGTCCCAGCTGGAATATGACCTTGTCCAGATCATTCAGCTCTTCCTGTTGTTCGGATTTTTCGTCCAACAGGTTTTCCAGAGAGGCGTTCTGTTTTTCTATCTCCCGGTTGACGTTTGTGAGTTTACTGTTGAGCTCTTCGACCTTTCTTTCGTATTGGTCTGTGTTCTGTTCAAGCTCCTTGATCTCTCTTTTTCTGCCAAGAATGCCGTGGGAGCTGTGGGCAAGCTTCCCACCGCTGATGACGCCTCTGCTATCCACCATATCTCCATCAGGGGTCACTAGACATGTGTCTCTACCATTCGATCTCCATGCGGCAATGGCTTGGTCAAGGTTCTCTACGAGAACTGCATTGCACAAGAGAGCGCTGATTAGGGGCCTGTAAAGGTCTGAAACGGAGACAAGGTCTGCCAGAAGGGGAAAACCGCTATGGTAGTTCAGGTCAATCTCTTTGGCCAGATCTGCAATGGGAACAAAACTCCCCCTTCCCTTGGCCTTGACTTTGAGATAGTCCACTGCCTCTTTGCCATCCGTCTGGCTCTCCACAATAATATATTGGAGTTTGTCTCCCAGCACGGCTTCCACAGCTTGTTCATACTTGGAGTCTACCTGTATAACATCCGCAACCAGGCCCTTTATCCGGCCCTCACGTCGCGGTTGAAGATCGTTGGCTTTCATGATGGTCCGGACACCCACCTTGTATCCTTCAAAATTTTCCGTCATGGAGCGTAGGCTGGACAGTCTGGATTGATAGATGTTCAGATCGGCCTCTACCAGCTTGAGTTCCGATTCCAAGTCCTTTTTGGTATCAGTCAACTCTTCAAGTCTCTCTTCTCCTCTCGAGAGGTCCTCTTCCAATACATCAAGCTTCTGGGCTAATGCCTCCCGAGTTACGTTTTTCCTGTTCGAAGCCTCGAAGATCTTTTCGATTTTCAAACCCACTTCATGTCTTTCTTTTTCGAGTCTTGTCCTGCCGTCAGTAATCTCTCCGATCCTTTTATTTAAATAGCCCGATTCCTGACTCAAGCTCATCTCCCTGGTCACGCCGGAGTTGACCTTGTCCTTTGCTCTTTCATATTCTTCCTTTACTTCATCGAGCAACTTTTTTCGTTGCCTCTGTCTCTCATCAATGAACCACATTTCACTTTCGAGATCTTTGATGTGTTCTCTAAGTTTCGTCACCTTCTCTTTTAGAAGCCCATTTTCTTTCTGCAATTCCGTGAGGCGCCGACCCCCGTCCTCCTTGTCTTTGACGAGACGGGCTTCCAGCTCTTTCTGCATCCTTTTCTCACCGGCCAAGGCGTCCAATGTGGCCGTTTCTTTGTTCATCACTTCCTTTGAAGCCAGGTAGACTTCCCTGAGCCGCGAAACCTCTTTTTCCTTCTCTTCCCTTTCCAGGTCCATAGTTTCTATCTTGGCCTGTATCGCGGAATATCGCGTGGAAAGAGCAACCTCTTTTTGCATCAGGGCTTCGTTGGATTTCATCCGAAGGCCCGATTCCTCTTTTAGAGCATGATAGGCATTGGCGTTGAGTATCAATTCCAGGCCCTGAATTTCCTGGTTGATAGATTTGAAGCGCCTGGCTTTGGCTGCCTGGTACTTGAGGGACCTCATCTGTTTTTCGACTTCACCCAGGATGTCTTCCACCCGCTGAAGATTTCCTTTGGTGAGATCAATTTTTCTCTGGGTTTCTTCGACCTTTTTCCTGTACTTGGTAATACCCGCCGCTTCTTCTAGCATAACCCTGGTCTCTTCGGGCTTCTGTTCTACAATGGCACTAATCCTTCCCTGTCCGATGACCGAATAGGCCCTGTTCCCAAGACCCGTATCCATAAAGATTTCCTGGATATCCTTGAGCCTGCAAGGCACATTATTGATGAGATATTCACTTTCTCCTGAGCGATAGAGGCGTCTGGTGACGGATAATTCGCTGAGATGAGAAAACTCCTGGGGAAAGCTGTGATTGCCGTTTTCAAAGAGGATAGAGACTTCTGCCATGCCCAAAGGCTTGTGATTATCAGCACCGTTGCAGATGACATCCTCCATATTTCGACCTCTGAGCTGTTTTGCGCTCTGTTCGCCCAAGGCCCATCTTACGGCATCCACGATGTTGCTTTTGCCGCACCCGTTCGGGCCGACAATGGCACTGATTCCCCATGGAAAAGGTATTTCAAGCCTGTCCATGAAGGATTTAAAGCCTGTTATGGAAATACTCTTGATTCTCATTGGAACCTCCCGCGCCGGACTTTCATCGCCCCAGAAAGATATGGAATCTGTACCCATCATTCATAGCAAATTCCCTATTGATTGTAAAGTTTAATACCACATCGTGTATAATTGAATAGAAGAATAGACAATATATGGTATGATTTTGATCCATGCAACAGAAAAATATTGACAGTATTTAGGTTATTTATTTAAACTAAGCTATAACGTTAGCTAAATTGGTGAAAAGTGTGAAATCTTATAACCAAACAGTCAAGAACATTCTTTTTCTGTGTGTTATTCTTTTGCCTGTCTTTGCATTCCCCGGTGTCTCTCTGTCCCAGGAAGAAAACGAGGAAGAGACCTACGCGATTTCTCTTGTACAGACCGCGGAGGAGGGTAAAGAGATTCTTGAGCTGGAGGACAAAAAGGTCTTGGCGGAGACCTATACGATCAGAAAAAACGATCATGTCTGGCAGCTTCTCAGGGAAAGGGATTTATTGAAGAAACACAATCTTTCTGAAATTCTCGCCACCCTCAAAAAATTGAACAGCTCTTTTACAAACCTTGATTTAATCTATCCTGGGCAGAAGATCGTCATCCCCCTTGTCATTACACCCATTGATGGAGAGCCCCAGGTGGCCGAAGAGACTATTGAACCTTCCCTCGAGGCTCCGATCGAAGCCCCAAAGGAGGTCCCGGTTCCCCTTGCGGAGATCAAAGACCTTGACCTGGAGCATTACACGATCAAGCCGGATGATGCCCTGATCAGGGTCATAAAGAGCCGATATGATATCAGTGAGAAAGAGCTGTCCGACTATCTTCAATTGGTCAAGAGACTCAATCCGTCCATCGAAGATTTGGACCTTGTCCACCCCGGCCAGAGAGTGAAACTTCCTGTCTGGAGCCCCCAAACCGTCAAGGTGCCGATTCTTACCCCACCACCTGCACTCCCTTCGAGTCCTGGGGACAAGGAGCGGAAACGGGAAATGGCTGTCCTGGGACACCAGTTGGGGGAGATTTTTGATCAAATGGGAGAGGAATGGGTTCAGACCGGGGACCATTTCATTCCGCTGGAATCGGGCGGTCATATGAATCTGAAGACGGAGTCGTTCCCTATCCTCAACCTTGTCAACGGCCATAAGGTCATTGTGGACTTGAATAATGAGTTACCTGAAAACATGGCCAGGCTCATTGAATCAAGTTGGGAGACTTACAGAATCATTCATTTGAGCCAAGATGACGATCTGGGGATGGCCTTTCACAGAATCCTTTCTGTATGTCCCTACGCCAAAATCTACACCTTGGGCGAGCCTCTTGAACTCGGAGGGGATATTCCTCTTAGGATTACGGGAGACTGGATCATCAAGCCGACTCCTGAGCCTACGGACAAAAAAGAAAGCCTGACGGTCATAAATCTCCTCGATGAGCAGACGCCAAAGACACCCCGAACCATCAAGGATTACTTGGGCGGACTTGGAATCAAGGTAATTGATTATCCTTCCGGAGCCGATGACACACCTTCGTACGGGGGAGGAATGGAGATCTTGGGCCCGGGAGAGAACATATCATCCCTTGTAGAAATCATACTAAGAAAGACCGGGCAATCTTTTTCAAGAGATGTGGAGATTCCTATGGTAAAAGGTGGTGATACCGGTTTCAACCTTATCATCAGAGCCGATTTTTTCCTGAAGGTCCGTGGACAAGATGCTATTATTGATTTAGAGGGGATTGGCCCTGATATGATTACCCTGCTCGAGGAACATCAACTAAAGATACTTTCCCTTGCCGGCAAGGAAGATCCCTCCTCTATCTTACGGAACACTCTAGGCTTCCTGGGTGTTCCATTTGACTCCAACGACCATGATTTCATGGCTTCCGAAAGAGATGAGCAAAAGAATATCAGACTGACGATCCGCGGAATCGCGTTTAAAGACAAGGATGGCCAGAATATCCTTGCCACCCAATTGAATATCCCTGAAGAAATAGCCCTTTTCTTGTCTCAAAGAGGGTATCATCTCTTGAGATTGTCTTCCTCGTGATAGGCGTCATCAAACAACCCCCTAACCTACTGCTGTGGTCTACTATTCCTTACCCATTCCAGCAATGGCTGTGTCTCAGGTCGGTTTTTTGTTATCCATTGTATCCTTGAGAGAACGAATGTGATAATTTCGAGCTGTCAAGATGGCTATCAGACTGAACCGAGGGAACTGTTTTGTTTTCTGTGGAGAACCTCTAGGATCAACCCTCAGTCCCAGGCACTGAATATCAAAGTAAAACGAATATCCTCTACAGGTTAGGGGCTATTTTCATTGACATACAAGGGTGAATTGTCTACGCTTTGATGCATAACTCGTATCCATCCAGAAATGGTTATTTTACCCAATCCTCGCGTCATGCTCAGGTTATAATCCTCGAAATACGACATGGTATTCCTGTGGTTAAAACCTTCGCATTCCTTGATCTTGAACAAAATTCCTCATTTCTGGATGGATACT
>CAZFMX010000114.1:0-6619 GCA_964520425.1 uncultured Desulfobacteraceae bacterium | reverse complement strand
ACCTGCGACCTACGGGTTCGAAGCCCGGCGCTCTATCCAGCTGAGCTACGGGCGCAATGTATATATATTTGATACCAAGGCTGTTCTGTTTTGTCAATGATATTTGACCGTTCCCTGATCCACCATCAAGTTATCATCTGCCATTCGACAGGCTCATGGCCCTGAGTAAGTCGAAGGGCTGTGTTGCCTTCGGTCACTTCTCCCGCCGGCGTATTTTTTATACACCTCGATCGTCGCTCCTCGGCGCCTTACATCTAACACCTTGCTGGAACCCAGGGATTGCCCAAAATCCTTAGAGTACGGACCATGGAAATTAATCAATATTAAACAAATCTTCGAAAATATCTTGACAAGGCATACCTTTTTGCGTAGAAAGAATGATTTTGGTAAATGGATTCTAAGTCATGAAAACTTTTATCGCAAAAGAACAAGAAATTCAAAAGAAATGGTTTCTGGTGGATGCGGAAAACAGGGTCTTAGGAAGGCTTGCAACACAGATAGCCATTCGTTTGAGGGGAAAACACAAACCCGTCTTCACCCCACATGCCGACACAGGGGACTTTATCGTGGTGATTAATGCAGAAAAAGTCACTCTAACAGGGACGAAATTGGACAATAAAATCTACTATCGGCATAGCGGCTATATTGGCGGACTCAAGAAGATCACGGCCAGGCGACTTCTGGAAGAAAAACCCGAAGAAGTCCTGCGTCTCGCTGTCAAGCGAATGCTGCCAAAGAACAGCCTGGGGCGGCGACAGCTGAAGAAGCTGAAAATATATAGGGGAATTGATCACCCTCATCAAGCACAACACCCTGAAGTATTGGAGATCTAAATGACGCAAGAGTTGTTTCACGCAGTAGGAAAGAGAAAACGGGCTATCGCCCGAATCTGGATGAAACCTGGAAGAGGTCTTATTACCATTAATAACAAGCCGATGGAGGAATATCTAACAAGGGATTCCGACAAAGCGACCATCATAGGCCCTCTTAAATTGACAGACACTCTGGTCAAGTATGACATTTCCGCCAATGTAAGGGGTGGGGGTATCGCCGGCCAGGCAGGTGCAATAAGGCATGGAATTAGCCGTGCTCTGGTCAGTATCAATCCTGACCTTCGGTCGCCTTTAAAAAAAGCCGAATTTCTGACCAGGGACCCCAGGATTAAGGAACGGAAAAAATACGGACAACCCGGCGCCCGAAAGCGATTCCAATATTCAAAACGCTAAGCCTTTTCCTGCCCCGTTTTTCGCAAATCCTTGCTTTAGTATTCTTCATTCTGTTATCTCAAAAGGGAAGTCATCTGTTATGACTTCCCTTTTCATTTTCAAACAATCCGCGATTCTGCCCCACCGGGTCGATAAGATACCTTTCTAACAGACCCCGATTTTGTTAATATCCATTGAGAGTCGACGAATTCTACGAGGTCATCACCATGGCGAAAAGAAATATCAAGTTAACCCTGGAATACGATGGCAGCATGTATCATGGATGGCAGCGACAGAATAGAGAGACCACCATTCAGGCCCTTATTGAAGAGAAGATCCGCATAATGACCAAAGAGTCTGTTAAGCTGATCGCTTCCGGTAGAACAGATGCCGGCGTACACGCCTTTTGCCATGTGTGCAACTTCATCACCGCCTCACAGATCGATCCACCCTCTTTCAAACGAGGACTCAATGCCCTACTTCCGGAGGACATCTTTGTTAAGCATGCTGAGGATGTTTCCATAGATTTTCATTCCATGTACGATACGGAGAGCAAGACCTACGAATACAGAATCCTGAACCAGGAAGACCCGGATGTCTTTCTTCGCCTCTACACGTGGCACATTCCTCGATACCTCGACCTTGAGGAGATGCGCAAGTGTCTTTCATTGTTATGCGGCGAGCACGATTTTTCTTCCTTCAAATCCACTGGAAGCGGAAATCTGAATCCGGTCAGAAAGATGATGCGCGCTGAGATTTATGACCCGGGCAAGGGCCTGCTCCATTTCATCTTTGAGGCAAATGGTTTTTTGAGGCACATGGTACGAAACATCGTGGGGACAGTCGTGGAAGTGGGTCAGGGAAAGATAGGTTTCAACGATTTTGTGGCCATCTTTCAAGCCAGAGACAGAGCCAGGGCCGGTATAAAGGCCCCACCCCAAGGGCTTTTCTTGATAGACGTGCGATACCCCGGCATGTAGGGTCATTAGGGCCTATTACCCCCCTTTTAAAGTGTTCTCCCGCAAAGACTCCGAAACCGACTTATGGACTCTTTTAAAGACGTCATTAAAGGCATTGACGGACAATAGACCCATCTCGATGAATTTCACAACAACTTCTTTTGTTACCTTGACGGCAAGTTCCTCTTCCTGCTTCATGATATATCTCCTAAAGAACCCCCACTGAGTGGAAGAAGGCAATTCTTGTATGCCCAGCGGGGGCCAATGATTTAAGAAGAACTCGAAAAAGCCCTCCTTATTTCCAATACTTATCAAATTGGAGAGAAAAGATCAATACATCATCAGACTGCTGTAACGAGTACGGATTATTGAGATAGAAACCATAACGGGAGAATAATGGGGATGGAGTCATTTCAAGTAGTAACTGAATGGGAACCCCCTGGATTCCCGCTTCGAAGAAGCGGGAAGAACAGCGGAGAGGGGAGGCTTCACCCGTCTGTAACTACTTGAAATGACCAGGCCGGGAGACTCGGAACCGAAGAAAAGACTTCATCCCCATTCGATTGGTGTCCAATTGAGAGTTGCACGTCATACCCTTGAGTACTCATTAGCCGGACAAAACAGATATTCTCAGTAAGGTCACTCCCACACTCCCGGAATGCTCGCGCCACAACTGGGACAAAGGTTGTTCTGAATCCTGTTTTCTCTCACCATAAAGCCGGTACGATCGATTAGAAGTCCATCACACTCATGGCACAATGTCTTTTCACCTTCATCCCCGGGCAGGTTTCCGGTATAGACATATTTCAGGCCCATTTCATAGCCGATTTCCCTAGCCCTGTGGATGATTTCCACAGGGGTAGGGGGAGAATGGGTCAGGCGATAGGTGGGATGAAACCGGCTGATGTGCCAAGGGATATCAGGACCAACACCTACCAGGAATCCGGCAAGATCTCTGAGTTCCTCTCTCGAATCGTTCATTCCCGGGATAAGCAGAGTGGTCACTTCAACCCAGACACCCAACTCTTTCATTGTCTTGATCGAATGGAGGACAGGTTCAAGTCTTGCCCCGCACTGCTTTTTGTAAAACGTGTCAGAAAAGGACTTGAGATCCACGTTAACCCCGTGGAGAAAAGGACCTATCTCTTTCAAACAGTCTTCTGTCATGTAACCGTTGGTCACAAAAACGTTACGAAGCCCTTTTGGCTCAGTCAATCGAGCTGTGTCTAGTGCCAGCTCAAAATAGACCGTAGGCTCCGTATAGGTATAGGAAATTGTCGCTGCCCGGCCGGCTACGGCATCCTCGACAATCATCTCTGGGGTCATATCCTCTCCCCAGATCCGTTTGTGATCGGTGGGCATCTGAGATATGTCAGCGTTCTGGCAGAAAAGGCATTTGAAGTTGCATCCTACAGTCGCAATGGAGTAGGACCAACTTCCCGGCAGGAAATGAAATAAGGGCTTTTTCTCGATGGGATCTGTATGCCTGGCTATAACTTTACCATAGACAAGACTCACGAGGATCCCTCCCTGGTTTTCGCGGACACCGCAGATTCCCCTTGATCCTTCCTTTATCAGGCAGTTATGGCTGCAAAGAAGGCATCTTACCCTATTCAGGTCTTTCTTTTCATACAGATAGGCCTCTTTCATCTCCCTGCACCTCTCGTAGGTGATCAACCTTCTCCATGGATAGCTCGCCGGCAATGGTTTGCCTTTTCTTCTTCACCCCTATCCCCAATGGGATATTATTCGTCTTTACCGAGTAGACAATCCTCACCGAAGCACCTAGGAATGAACCAAAGGGCCAATGTTTCAGATTCCAGGGGCTGTTCTTGCAGATTCCGGCCTTTTCCATGAAAGAAGGCCAAGCCTGAGCGCAGCGCCATTCCACAGGGACAGGGCCATAGGCCATCTGGATGTAGGATTTCAACTCCCACACGTTGAAGAACTTGACCTGATCAAAGAGGGACTCACGGAACAGATTCAGTGATTTGGTGCGCAGGCAATGCCAGGCAAGGCTGTTCATCACTCCAATAAAGACCTGCCGGCCGGCCACTCTTCCCGCCTCCCTCAGCGCCTCCAAAGGATCATCCAAAAACTCAAGGATATTGATCAGGACCACTAGATCGAACTCATTGTCCTCATAGGGAAGGTCTTCCGCCATGCCCCTATTGAGGGAACACCGATTCCCAAGGTGTTCTCTGGCCAAATTGATCATATAGGGAGAGGCGTCGATGCCCGTGACATCAAGGCCTAATCGGTTCATAAACTCGAGGTAATAACCACCACCACATCCGATATCCAAGACTCTTTCACCCGGCCGGGGATTCAGCAAGGCAAGGATGAGTTCTTCTGCAGAACGACGCATGGCCCTTCCTTGGGGCGAGTGACACCAGGTTTCATAAAATCTGGCGGTGTTGATATCGAAAACAAGACCCATGAGTTCAAACCGTCAAAAGGTTTGGGGATGTGTATAGTGAGTAAAAGCCAAGCAGCTTCTGTAAGGTGACCTGCACGTAGCGATTATATACCAAATAGCTTCTATAGGCGAATACTGCGCGTTAAGCCAATTCTTCTATGACGTCCTGAGTCACCTCCTGAAGCCTTTGGCTCAACTCTTCCCTTTCTGCGTCCTGCATCTCCTCCAATCCCTCAAGAACATCGATAAATTCTTCTATTTTGAAGGGAGAATCCTTTTTCCATTTCTTTAAAACACGCTTGATTGCTTCCCGGTTTTCATCGATGCCCTGTAAAAAAAGGGGGAGTTCTCTTCTTATTCTTGAGATCCTATCGTCCCTCTCTTGGGATATGAAATTGGCAATGACTGTGAGAGCACTCATCATATTTCCAATCTCATAGTACTTATCAAGGTCCAGAATCAGTTGATCCATTGTTACAGACATGACTCCCCCCTTCTACTCCGCATTCTTGGAGACCTTTGAAAAACGCCCCCTTTTGCCCATTCTTCCGCCGTCGCCCTTTCGAAAGACTCAGGGCTATGGCGGGACAAGCGGCATCAGCCTCAAATTCTAATCCTCTAAATACTACGGGAGTATCCCTGGCTGTCCCGATAAAAATCGGGAGGGTTAAAATTTTCGCCTTCCTTGACCTTGAACAAAATTGAGCATTTTTCAAAGGTCTCTTGAATAAGACGACAAAATACAGATGTCAGATGAAGACCTATCCATGGTCACTCCTCGAAGCAGCGCGGTAATTTCGAGACCGATCAAGTAAATGATGAGGCTCGGACTATTCCATCAAATACCCTGAATATTAGTCTCAGTATGATACGAGGCACTAGTACCTAATTGCGTAAATTCGTGTAAAA
This sequence comes from uncultured Desulfobacteraceae bacterium, assembly GCA_964520425.1. Classification (GTDB taxonomy): domain Bacteria; phylum Desulfobacterota; class DSM-4660; order Desulfatiglandales; family HGW-15; genus JAFGFY01. The sequence goes on along the minus strand of CAZFMX010000114.1, from coordinate 1,127 downwards.
GCAAATCCCTTAATATCAATATGTTACATAGCTAAAAACTAACGCGGACTTTCGCAACTTAGTATTAGCATGGCAGATGGATACTCACTCGCTCTTCGTCTTCAAGACCTGGCCCGGGAAAATCATGCTTCGCGGAGTAAGTCCATTGAGTTCAAGGAATGCTGAAAGATCCATATTATGCCTTTTGGCAATCAAATAGGGAGAATCACCTTTTCGGACCAGATAGGTCTGAGTATCGCCGATCACTGAAGCCATGGTCTGGCCGGAAGGAATCTTGAGCACTTGTCCGATGCTGAGCAACGTGCTATCCAGCTGATTGAGAGATTGAATCATCTTGGTTGTAGTTTGATAGCGTCTGGCTATCAGCCATAGGGAATCACCCTTTCGAACCCTGTATTCAATAATCTCCCCCTTGATTTGTGATGCCTGGATCTGAGGCATCTCCAAAGAGGCGATGGCTGTTTTGCTCAAGGGTATTTTGAGCTTCTGGTTAATTCTTAGATAGTGTTTATTGTGCAGGTTGTTCGCAGTCATGATGGCCCTGATGGAACTCCCGTATCTTTCTGCAATCACAGACAGAGATTCACCCCTTCTGACCGTATGGGTCCTGTAGGCGGGACGATATACAGGAATTTCATCCAGTTTGGCAAGAAGGACCTCTCCCTTCCCTTTTGGGACTTTGAGTGAATAGGGATCGTTTGGTGTGAGTTGTTGTCGCAGTTCCGGATTCAGATCTTTCAAAAGTCCGTAATCTATGTCCAAACGTCTGGCGACCGTCTCCAATAGGACTTGCTTACGGATCTCTACTTTCTCAGTTTCTATCGGCTCATCCACTTCAGGCAGGGTGAAACCATGGGCTTCAGGGTCATCCAGGATATTCAATACGGCCAAGAACCTCGGCACATACCTGGCGGTCTCCTTGGGAAGACTTTCATAGAAATCCCAGAAATTATCCAGATAGTCGACCCTCTGAGATTTGATGCGATTCAGCACTCTCCCTTCCCCGTAGTTGTACGCCGCCAAGGCTGTCATCCAATCCCCAAATATCGAGTGTAGCTCCTCAAAATAGGCAATGGCCGCCAGGGTGGACTTTTCCGGATCCATCCTCTCGTCAATATACTGGGTCC
>CAZFMX010000113.1:0-7274 GCA_964520425.1 uncultured Desulfobacteraceae bacterium | reverse complement strand
CGGTAGAACCTTTCCGGGTCCACCACCAGAGGCGGTGGGTTTAGATCACAACTAATCTACCGCGAAGATGCCGCTCATGATTTGGTGTGTGGAAACGAGGCTTGACACACAAACACGATTCCCATATTCTCCTACAGGGAAAAAGACAGAAGCAATAACTATTCTTAGTTCCTAGCCGTTCTGTTTAAAACACGTTGAAGATGTCGTAGAGACGGGTATCTGAATAATGGACTGAAAGTCATTGGTCTTTGAAGCCTATTATGCCAACGCTTTTGGAGGACTTATGCATGAATATCATTGTCTGTATTAAGAGAGTTCCCATGATCCAGGAGGTGACCCTGGAGATTGATGAACTTGAGAAAAATGTGAAAAAGGACGCCTTGGCTTTTGTTGTCAATGACTGGGATAACTATGCCATTGAAGAGGCCGTTCTGCTTCGGGAAAAGACTGGCGGCACAGTGAGTGCTGTAACCATTGGCTCCGAGGAGGACGAGGAGATCCTGAGGAGAGCCCTTGCGATGGGGGTGGATAAAGCGATCAGGATTGATCCGGAAGACCTTGGTTTGGACGGTTTTGTCTTATCAAGAATCCTGGCGGAGGTCATCAGAGGCATGGATCATGACCTTGTACTCACCGGGCTGCAGGCTGATGATTATAACTGCGGGATGGTCGGTATAATGTTGGCTGAGCATCTGGGCATAGCTCATGCCGCTGGAGTGACCGGAATTGAGCCCGAGGAGAGAGAAGCCACCATTAAAGTGGAGTTAGAAGGAGGTATGGATGGGATTTATAAAATACGGTTTCCCGCACTCATGAGTATTCAGACCGGAATCAATGAACCGAGATACGTCTCCATCATGGGCATTAGGAAGGCAAGTAAAAAGGAACTGAACGTGTTCAAAGTGGGGGATCTTAATCTAACAGAGGATGATCTCACACAACGTAGCACTGTTGAAAAGGCTTTCCTCCCTCCTGAAACAGAGGGCGCGGAAATCATAGAGGGTGATCCATCCATGGTCGCGGAAAAAATCATTCGTGTCCTGGCAGAAAGTGGGGTGAGTGTTTAGATGGCCGATATATTTGTTGTTGTGGAACACCGGAAAGGTGAAGTAAGGGACATTACTTTCGAGATGCTTTTCAAGGCAAGCGAACTATGCAAGGAATCCCCCCATAGCCTGACAGCCATATTGCTGGGGGGAAGAGATTCGGCATTTCTGGATGACATAGCCCCATGGGCCGACAGGGTCATCGTTTTCGAGGATGAGCGGTTGGAAAATTACAATCCTGACCTCTACAAGGAAATACTTCACAGGCTCATTCAGGAACATCGTCCTTTCCTTACCCTCATAGGACATACGTCTTTTGGAATGGGATTTGCCCCTGCCCTTTCGGTCAAAGCCGGTTATCCCATTGCAACGGACTGCATAGATATCCTGATCGACAACGGTCGTCCCATGGTCACTCGACAAATCTATAGTGGGAAGGTCTTTTCCAAGCTCTCTTTCAGAAAATCCGAAGGCTATATTATTACCTTGAGACAGGCCGTCTGCACGCCTGAAAAGACGGAAGTACGCCGAGGAGAAGTGTTCAAGAAAGAATTTCCCCCGGATCTACCGGAGCCTCGTCAGGAATTCGTGGAGTTCGTGGAAGCAGGAGCAGGCGAAGTGGATATTTCTCAGGCTGATCTCCTGGTATCTGTTGGACGGGGGATAGGAGAAGAAGAGAATGTTGAAGTTGTAAAGGAATTAGCGGATCTTTTAGGAGGAGTGATCTCCTGCTCTCGCCCTGTCGTGGACAAAAACTGGCTGCCCAGTTACCACCAGGTGGGAACCTCGGGGAAATCCGTGAAGCCAAAAGTCTATCTTGCCTTGGGCATCAGTGGAGCGTTCCAACACGTGGCAGGTATTGCAGGTGCCGGGATCGTGATTGCCGTCAACAAGGATAAAAAGGCCCCCATATTCAGGGTCGCGGACTACGGGGTCGTGGACGATCTCTTCAAGGTTGTGGAAGCCCTGAAAGTGAAACTAGCCGGTTAGCCCGTTTCCAACACGAAACGGGCCTATCCCCAAAATGGATTTAGGATGAACAGGAACGCTTATTAGAAGGAGTTTTGAAAATCCGGGTTCAGTCTTCTGTCTTGGGCTGGTTCACTCCAGATATGGGAAGCATACAAACTGCTGGAGACAATCGAGATCACTTCCCGTTGATCATCCTATTCAGGATCTCGTCTATCTTGTTATGAGGAAGAATCTTCTTCTCTTTGGCCACCTCCCTGACCGTTTTCCCTGTCTGATATGCCTCCTTTGCCAGGGCGGCAGATCGGTCATAACCCACCTCCGGCACGAAAGCCGTGGCCAGAGAGAGACTCCTTTCTAGGGTGGCCGTGCATTGGTCATGATCGGCTAAAATACCTGTGACGCACTTCTCGGCAAGATGCGTGGAACAGGAAGAGAGGATCTGGACGGACTGTAACAGGTTGTAGGCGATCAACGGCAACATCACATTGAGTTCAAAGTTCCCTGCCTGGCCTCCGAATGAAATCGCCGCATCATTTCCTATCACTTGACCCGCCACCTGGATCACCGCCTCGGGAATGACAGGATTGACTTTACCGGGCATGATAGATGAGCCCGGCTGCATATCCGGAATCATGATCTCCCCCAACCCGCATCGGGGTCCGGAAGACAAAAAGCGGATGTCATTGACGATCTTGATGAGACTCACGGCATAGGTCTTTAGGGCCCCGCTGGCTTCCACCGCTGTGTCCCTAGCAGCCTGGGCTTCAAAATGATTTTCCGCCTCTCGAAAAGGATATCCGGTTTCTTCGGCAATGCCCTTTATGACCTTTTTAGCGAATTCAGGATGGGTGTTTACACCGGTACCAACTGCTGTCCCGCCCAGTGCAAGTTCTCCCAGGTTGCTCTCCAATCCTGTAACTCGACTAATATTCATCTCTACCTGCCTTGCGTAACCACTGAATATCTGCCCCAGGCTGATGGGTACGGCATCCTGAAGATGGGTCCTCGCGATCTTCCTCACCTCTTTGAATTCCTGTGCTTTTTCACCCAGGGCCGTTTGAAGGGTTTTCATGGCCGGCAGAAGATCTTCTCTGAGTTCGATCAATGTGGAGATATGGATTGCTGATGGGATGACATCATTGCTGGATTGGCCCTTGTTGACATGATCGTTGGGATGGACTGGGGTCTTCCCTCCCCTCTTTCCGGTCAGCCTCTCGTTTGCACGACCTGCAATGACTTCATTCGCATTCATATTCGTTGATGTCCCCGAACCGGTCTGAAAGACATCCACGACAAACTGGTCGTCAAACCTCCCGCTGATGACTTCCTCACAGACTTGGATCACGGCATCAGCCAAATCATGCTCAAGAAGGCCGAGATCTAGATTCACCCTAGCCGAATGTTTCTTGATCAGACCCAGGGCCTTATAAAAACCCCGGGGGAATCTCAGATCGCTAATTTGAAAATTTACCCTAGCCCTCTCGGTCTGAGCGCCGTAATAGGCCTCTTCCGGCACCCTCACCACACCCATACTGTCCTGCTCTTCTCGATATGTCACATTCATCCTTTCTTCATAAACCTATTCTGGTTCACAAACCGGTAATGCATCCCATGTCACTCAATTCCGATCAGGTGTGCAATCCCGTTGGACGCATCAAGGTGTTATGATCTTAATCAAGCTCCTGTGTGTCGCCTTACCAAATGGACGGATGAGTAGGAAAAGGCTCCAGCTCCTTTTTATCAGCGGAACAAGCGGCCAAAAAAGACAAAACTAGGTTGCGAGAGAATGCATTCGTCATTCAGCCCATCTTCGATCCTGAGTTCCGTTCGACCCGAGATTATGGCCGAGGGCATATCCGAAGGGAGTTCATAGCCGAGGACTGTCCATTCTTATAGTCGGTCTTTTTACTCAGGGGAGATGCCATGTAAAAGCCAATTCAGAGCTTTTTCTTCACAATCGGGATCCGAGCCATCAATATACACTTCCCTTGGCCCAACTCCAGATTTCATACCGAGGTTTCTCTGTTGCTCTTTTGTAATGACATTGCTGACAAGGACTGCTGATCCGATTCCGCCTTTTTCTACATGATACCTTTGACCTTCTTCTAGAATCTTCTTCGCATCAGGCGGTAATGTCTTCATTTTTCTCATATCCACCAAAACTTTGTATTCTTCTGTCACATCTTCAAGAGCCTTCTTGGTTTCTTCATACCATTGCCTCATTTCATCAGCCTGGATAAATCCCTCAAATACAAGTTTAAAGCCATACTCCGTCTTCTCGATTCTGTACATATATACCTCCTTTTCATCGACTCAACAAGTGATGCGGATTCACAAAACAGGGTTGCGGAAACCCCGAGTCAGTCTTTTCACTCGGGCGGAATTCTATTTATAAGCCAATCCAAAGCTTTTTTTTCCCAATCTGGTTGCGAGCCATCAATATATCGCTCAAATTCTGCGACTCCAGATCTCACACCAATATTTCTCTGCTGCTCTTTTGTAATGACATCACTGGCTATGACTGCTGATCTTATTCCGCCTTTTGACACAAAGTACCTTTGACCTTCTTCTAAAATCTTCTTCGCGTCTGGTGGCAATGTCTTCATTTTTCTCATATTTGCCATAATATGAAAGTGTTTTGGCGCATTCTCAAGAATTTTCTTGCATTCTTCATACCATTCTTTCATTTCATCAGCCTGGATAAATCCTTCAAACTCGAGTCTGAAACCATAGTCTGTTTTCTCGATTTTGTACATATACACCTCCTTTCTCTCAACCGAGCAAGTGGCGCAAAAAAAGAATAAGGTTGCCGAAATTCAGAATCGGTCTCTTCACTCAGGGTGAATTCTGTCTATAAGCCAGCCCAGAGCCTTTTGCTCCCAATCTGGTTGCGAGCCATCAATATATTTTTCAAATTCGGTAATTCCTGATCTCATACCGACATTTCTCAGTTGCTCTTTTGTAATAGTATCACTGGCTATGACTGCTGATCTTATTCCACCTTTAGACATAAAATATCTTTGACCTTCTTGAAAAAGCTTTTTTGAATCCGGCGGTAGTGTCTTCATTTTTCTCATATTTACCATTACATGGAAGCCTTTTGGCGCATTTTCAAGAATTTTCTCGCATTCTTCATACCATTCTCTCATTTCATCAGCCCGGATAAACCCTTCAAACTCAAGTCTGTAACCATAGTCCGTCTTCTCGATTCTGTACATATATACCTCCTTTCCGTTAAAAGAGACATAGCCCATTTCGTGCAAGTCATCGATTCATCAATTCATGCAACGAATGATCAGGATCGAGATCGATATAAATGACGGATTTCGTATAGTCTTCATTTTATACCTTTGCTGCTTCCCGAGTCAATGGCCGGAGGAATTCAAGGTGGTCTTCCAATATTCCTAGAATGCTTTCATCGTTTCGATGATCAGTAATCTAATATTTTGCTGTATTGCTCCTTTTCAACCAAATAGATTATCATTGACCTTCCGAAAAATCAATCCGATATTGTCTCCGAACCGCTAGAACTCCAGGTTGAGTCCTGCGCTCAGCCCTGGCCCCTTCCCTATTGAGTAATTTGTCATTCATCTCTCTCCTTGATCGCCTTTCGGGCTTCCTCTTCATTGCGTACGACATGAACACCATACCCTGGACAATGGAAATCTATGAAGGCCTGAAACATTCGGCCGATTCCGTAATGCATGTCTGATATTCCTATGAACACGGTAGAACTGACCCCCTTCTTCTCTCAAAACTCATTGAAGGCCATTGCCATATTCCCAACCTGATCTGATGAGAATATGAATTCTTCAACTCTCTCAAAATAAACAACCTCGTTAAAACCATTTGAGATTTGATCATCAACTGCAACATCCTTAAAGTAGTTGGTAATATCCATATTGGATATGTTCCCAAATGGATGAACGTGAAGTATATTCAATCTTTGATCATACTCGTATTCTATCGGCGTTTCTTCACCTCGAAATCCTTTCACCCCTGGCTCCATATTGATTTCAAGGATAGATTTTTTATCCCAAAATAGTCGTTCTGAGGAAAAAGAACGGTTTCTGCCTCGTAGTTATGTATGATAATCCAATTACTTGGCTTATTCCCCCATTTGTTTCCTAGACAAAAAATTCTCAACATCCTCGATAAACCTCAGGGTCGATCCCTCTATTTGTTTTGTTAAAGTATCCAAACCACTGAAATGAGGAATATCGAGTCGATATGGTAGTCTGGCCCATGTATCCTGCGCTAATCATGGTGCCGGCTTTGAAGACTCGACCAGTTTCCATACCATTAAGGCACCAACGGCATAATTGTTTTTTTCTCTCACCAAAGCGCTATCTTCAAATGCGGCCCCGTTGAGATTGTTCCAACGTACATAGCAGCCAATGGAGAGTCTGGAGGTCATTTTTCGAAAAAGGCTGCTGGAAAATGAGAAGCCGGCATAGCCACTATCGGCCTCATAGGGCTCTCTATGGGAAGCAGCGTATTGTGCTGGCACACCATAGAAGTAGTTGTTGTATCTGTTGTCGGCAAAGTGAAGCCCCCCTTTGACATATATGCTTAGTTTCCGATCTCCGATCAGTGTCTTTTTATGGTAGCTTAAATCGAGACTACTGTGCCATCCCTGATAATCCATATCAATGTCGAGTCCGTTATTAAATTCGAAGGAAAATGCTGTTCGCCAGGCCGCCTGTAGATACAAGTGGTCTTCCCATCCATGGCGATAAAAGTAGTATCGAAGCGCCGGTCCGATTTCACCGACGGCATCCAGTTCGGGCATTCCCTGGCGGGCTTCGTTTTCATCCGAGACAGGTGGATTGCCCCACAAGGAGAGGCTGATTTCAAACTTCTCTCCTTTGTAGAAGATACCCCGAACGCCTTCGCGGTCCGCTCGCAGGATTTTGCCGCGATAGATAACATAGGGGAGAGGATAGAGGTAATTCTTATATTCATCCGATCCAATATAGTGGGGCAGCCTTGCCGCCACGCCCGCTATACCAAACTCCCATAGAGGTAGACGTTCATCGGTTTCGGTGAAGGAAGCATTGTCGCCGGAAGTGTGTCCGGTGGCAGGCAATAGAAGGGCACCGAAAAGTAGCGACCAGTATAATACTGTTCTCAATTTCTTTCGAGTCATAGGATTTGTTCTTTTAATAGGGTTATCGTCGAAAGTATTACTCAAGCACAAAGAAGTGAGTACTCTTTCCGCATAGCGGAAAGCCTCAAGCAGCCCCCTCGAAGGGG
>CAZFMX010000112.1:0-7381 GCA_964520425.1 uncultured Desulfobacteraceae bacterium | reverse complement strand
GGGCTTCCCCCACAGATAAGTCACGAAAAGACAGCGTCCTCCCACCAGTCACAACAGAAAAGCCTCTGTCCCTTGAGGCTCCCTTTGGGGGGCTACCTGAGGCTTCCCGCTATGAGGGAAGTGTACTCACTAAAGAGTACTAATAAGTGATCTAGGAGGAGGATTATGTCGGCAAAGATAGTGATTTATGGAAAGGTGGGTTGACCTTATACAGACAAGGCCAGGTCGGCCTATGGTGACGGAGCGGAATTCATCGATGTCCAAGCCAAGAGCGAGAAACTCCAAGAGATGCTGGAGTATTCCGGCGGCGCACGGAAGGTCCCTGTTATCGTGGAAGGGGAAAAGGTGACCGTTGGATATGAGGGTTCGTGAGGGGTTTGAGACGGCACGCCGGTGGCGTGCCAGGTTCTATCCGCGTGGTTTCAAAAGTTTCCGTTCTTACGGTTCTTATTGTCCTCCAGTACGCTGAGTTTGGCGTCAATAAGCTGTTTGTGTGTGAGGTTGAGCAATTCGGCCAGTTTGTGAAGCAGATAGTCTTCATGTTTGTCAAGCTTTCCGTCCGCATATGCAATCTCCCAGACGGTCCGAATGAGCGCTAGTTTCTCTTCTATGCCGTAATTGCGGTTAATGAGATTTGTGAACCGCCAGAGGTCGATACTTCCCTCCAACTCTTTGTTGGACGCCAGAATCAGTTTCTCAGCATCTTCATTGGAGAGTCCATAACGTTTCTTGAGGCTGCTGATGAGACTCTCCTGTTCTTCCTCACTGAATTTGTTGTCGATCTTAGCCATCTCAAGCAATACCGCGCAGGTGGCCACCTGGATATTTTGGCATCTTTTCTCTAAGTGTTCTGCGACTCCGTTCTCCACACTTTTTCTGAAAAACCTTTTTACCAGATCAAACATGGTTCGTAACCGTTTACCTCCTTTAGCTATCAGCCTTCATTCTTTAGCCTTGACTGATTTAGACTCTATAGCATGACTAAGAGATTGACACAAGTCCTCTGTATCCCTCCCTTTTTGCATCTCTTTTTACTTGACCTTTTAAAGTGATTGAACTATTCTCACAAAAACCAAGGGCCTGGCTGTAATTCGCGGGTCGGTTTCGCTGTGAAGGGTTCGTTCCTTTGTCAGAGTGTCGACCGTTCGGTTGGGACCAGGAGGAGAAGTCTTTGAAAGGAGGTCAAGGCTTTGGCAGAAGGGACAGTAAAATGGTTTAGTGAAAGAAAGGGTTTTGGCTTTATCGAGCGGGAAGACGGACCCGATGTATTTGTCCATTATTCTTCCATCAACGCGCCGGGATTCAAGACATTGGCTGATGGGGAACGTGTGCAGTTTGATGTGGAGGAGAATGAACGAGGACCCGTGGCCAAAAATGTAACCAAAATTTAATCTGCTGAAATAAGGCGAAAAAGGGCATTTTGTAGACTTGGAAGCAAGATGCCCTTTTGTTTTGTGAGAGGATCATCTCCTGTTTAGCTGAGGATATTTGGATAAATTTGTGGATTATCTTCAATCTATAAGGTCGGTTTCATAGGGTTCAAGGAGTCAAGGATTCGAGGATTCGAGTGATCAGCCACACGTGAATCCTCGGCCCCTCTTCTTCCATTTTTTTCAGTCGAGGTTTCCTTTTGTCCTCTAAGACATTCTCTCAAGAAGTTGAAGTTACGGCCTATTCTGGATACAAGGCAAATGAGAGGCCCCTCTGTTTCATCATGGATCAAGCGAGATTAGAAGTGGAAAAGATTGTTGATAGATGGTATGGGGTGGAGCACGATTACTTCAAGGTGCTGGCTGACGACGGAAGGCTATATCTGCTGAAATGGCGCCGTTCCTTGGATTGCTGGTACGCCGAGAGGACTATTGAGGAGTAGGGGAGTGTGGCGTTCAGGTTTCTTGGAATTAATTCCTTGACAAAATTGATACGAAATATATACTTGTGAGTTTAATTTAGGTTAAGTAAGGATAAAATTAATTGTTCTTTATTGGGTTTATTCCCGATGATTATTGATCTTAGAACCCTGTCAACGGGATCTCGAAGCCTACAGTTCGAGTTGGATGCAGATTGGTGGAATTCTATTGGGGAGCGAGATCTGATTTTGGGAATAGACACACCGGTGCAGGTTCAGGTAGAAATCTATTCGGCCGGCGATAAATATGTGCTTGACGGCGCATTTTCCGGCGGGATTCAGGTCCTTTGTGACAGATGCCTCGAAGCATATCCTCGTGAACTGAAGACCTCTTTCAGGGTCTTCCTTGCTCTACCTCTGCCAAAGACGGAAGAGGATGATGTGGAATTGGCAGAAGAGGATCTGGACGTTGATTTTATCAGGGGAGATGAGATTGATCTGGATGAGATTATTCATGAGCAGATTTATCTTGCTCTCCCTATGAAATCACTCTGTAATGAAGACTGTTTGGGATTATGCCCCAAATGTGGCGCCAATTTGAACACTACGGATTGTCAGTGCGATAAAGAACAAGGACACCCCGCTTTTTTGAAGCTTAAGAATCTAAGAATCGAAGGAGATTAGAGAAGAGAAATGGCAGTACCCAAAAAGAAGAAATCCAAATCCAGGCGAGATATGGGCCGGTCCCATCATCATGTGAAGATGCCTAATTTGACTCTTTGTCCTGAGTGTCATGAACCTGTGTTACCCCATCGCATTTGCCCGCAATGTGGTTCCTACAGAGGTAAAAAGATCATCAAGATAGAAGAAGAGAGTTAATGGTGGTTGGGGCTGTTCCAAGGGAATGTGAATGACCGAATGAGGGCTTCAGGGAAGATGATGGTTGACACAGATAGGGTTGTGGTTATTACCGGTGGTTCCAAAGGGATAGGACGAGAGATCGCCCTTAGATTTGCTGAAGACAAGGCACGGATTCTGCTGGTTCATTTCGATCCGGATGAATCGGCTGCTAAGGAGACCTTGGATGCTTTGGCTGCCAAAGGGATTGAGGCGGAATCCCACCGAGTGGACATCTCCTCCTATGAACAGGCCGGCGACCTTTTCAAAGAGATCCTTTCGAAATACGGAAAGGTCGATGTGCTGGTCAACAATGCCGGGATTACGAGGGATGGCCTATTGATGAGAATGTCCGAAGAGGACTGGGATCGGGTGATGCAGGTCAACCTGAAGTCTGTTTTCAATTGCACACGTGCGGTCCTTCGGCCGATGGTGAAGGAAAGAGGAGGCTGTATCGTTAATATATCTTCAGTGGCAGGACAGATAGGGAACGCAGGACAGGCCAATTATGCCACTTCCAAGGCCGGAATCATAGGCTTTACGAAGACTGTAGCCCGGGAGGTGGCATCCAGAGGAATTACTGTGAATGCAGTGGCCCCCGGTTTTATTGATACGGAAATGACCCAAGCCCTTTCTGCCGCAGTCAGGGAATCTCTTGTAGAACAGATTCCCCTTGGGAGGATAGGACAACCTGAAGATGTAGCTGAGGCGGTGTACTGGTTGTGTTCACGCGGTGCCGGGTACATTACAGGACAGGTTATTCATGTGAACGGTGGTATGTTTATGTAGGAGAAGAAGAGATCCTTCTGCGTCGCGCCGGTGAACAACGTAAAAAGCAAGATGTTCACGGCGTATTAGCTTACGCTGTATAAGCAGCGCTATGCCGGGGAAGGGGTTTTTGAGGGATTAGACAAATACTGAACACTATTTAGGAGGTAATGATTCATGTCGGATATTCAAGAGAAGGTGAAAGCGATTATCTGTGAACAACTGGATGTAGAGGCAGACACTGTTGTACCGGAGGCGTCTTTTGTGGATGATCTGGGCGCTGATTCCCTAGATCAGGTCGAATTGATTATGGCTATGGAAGAAGAATTTGATGTCTCCATCCCGGATGAGGATGCGGAAAAGATTGTGACAGTCAAAGACGCCATCGAATATATTGAAAAGGCCCAAGCGGCCTAGATTCAGGATGAATCAGCGGTGAAGGTACGGTTCCTATGAGGAGTGAAGTGATATGAAAAGGAGGGTCGTAGTTACAGGTCTGGGAATGGTGACCCCTCTTGGTACGGGCGTCGAGAAGAACTGGGAGGCCGTGTGCGCGGGGAAGTCCGGTCTAGGGCCCATCAGCAAATTCGATGCATCAGAATTTCCTTGCCGAATCGCCGGTGAAGTTCGAGATTTTCAAGCCGAAGATTTTATGGATAAGAAAATGACACGAAGATTCGATGTCTTTATCCATTTTTCAATCGCCTCTGCGAAGATGGCCATGGAAGACTCAGGACTAAAGATCGATTCATCCAACGAAAACAGGGTCGGCTGTTTGACGGGTTCCGGTCTGGGAGGGCTGAGCACGCTGGAGCATTATCATAAGGTTCTTTTGGAGAAGGGCCCGCAGAAAATCAATCCTTTTTTTATCCCTGCCATCATTGCAAACATGGTTCCCGGTCAGATTGCCATAGAGTTCGGGGCAAAGGGGCCTAATACGTCCATTGTCACGGCATGCGCAGCCAGTTGCCATGCCGTGGGAGAAGCCTTCAAATTGATCAGGGAAGGCGTATCAGACGCCATGATTACGGGGGGATCTGAGTCAGTGATCACTCCGCTTGCTGTGGGCGGGTTCTGTGCTATGCGAGCCTTGTCCACGAGGAACGACGAACCTGAAAGGGCTTCTCGTCCTTTTGAGTTGAACAGGGACGGTTTTGTGATGGGGGAAGGGGCAGGAATAATCATTCTTGAGGAATTGACCCACGCTCTCGACAGAGGAGCAAATATCTATGCGGAGGTGGCTGGATACGGACTTTCCGGCGATGCCTATCACATATCCGCGCCGGCCCCTGATGGGAGCGGTGCCATCAACTGCATGTCCATGTCCATAAAAGACGCGGGATTAGAGCCGGAGGATATAGACTATATCAATGCCCACGGGACATCGACAAAACTTAATGACGAAGCGGAAAACAGGGCCGTAAAAGCCGTTTTTGGTGATCATGCCTATAAGCTGGCGATAAGCTCCACTAAATCCATGACAGGACATCTTCTTGGCGGAGCGGGAGGTGTGGAATCAATCTATTCGGTTTTGACCATCAACCGTGGGGTAATCCCCCCTACCATAAACTATGAGACCCCTGATCCGGAGTGCGATTTAGACTATGTGCCCAATGAGGCAAGAAAGGCCAATGTAAGGACAGCCATGTCCAATTCATTCGGGTTTGGAGGAACCAACGCATCTCTGGTTTTTAAGGCTTATGAGCCTTAGTGATTGACGCAAACAGATGAGTGTCGTGGGGTTCCCAATCTCCTTTGCCATCAAGATCCTGGGAGCCCGTTCCCCTTGGAGAGAGAATTGGAGATCGAACTGAAAAAAGCAGATCCTGAAATCGCAGATGCCATACACGAAGAAACTCAGAGGCAAGAGAACACACTGGTTATGATTGCCTCGGAGAATTACGCATCGAGGGCGGTGATTGAAGCGCAGGCCAACGTCCTGACCAACAAGTATGCCGAAGGGTATCCCAACAGGAGATACTACGGCGGTTGTGAGCACGTGGACGTGGTGGAGAAACTCGCCATTGAAAGGGTGAGGAAGTTGTTTGGGGTAGAGCATGCCAATGTCCAGCCCCACTCCGGATCTCAGGCCAACATGGCTGTCTATTTCTCTTTTCTGAGGCCAGGAGACACAATCCTTGGTATGGATCTCTATCATGGCGGTCATTTGACCCATGGAAGTCCCGTAAGCTTCTCAGGAACACTTTTCAAGGCCGTATCATATGGCGTTGACCCGGAGAGGCACTTGATCGATTTCAATCAAGTCAATGACCTGGCAAAAAAACATCGACCCAAAATGATTATCGCCGGAGCAAGCGCCTACCCCAGGATCATCGATTTTCAAGCTTTTGCGGAAGTCGCTCGGGACGTCGGGGCCTACCTGATGATAGACATGGCCCATATCGCCGGGTTGGTGGCGGCGAGTCTGCACCCTTCTCCCGTGGGCTTTGCAGATTTCATCACATCCACAACCCATAAAACCCTTCGGGGACCGAGGGGAGGACTCATCCTCTGTGAAGAAACGTATGGTCCAACCATCGATAAAGGGATATTTCCTGGCATTCAGGGTGGCCCCCTTATGCATATCATAGCAGCTAAGGCTGTTTCTTTCGGGGAGGCTTTGCGCCAGGAGTTCAGGGATTATCAACTTCAGGTCATCACCAATGCCCGTGTGTTGGCTGAAGAATTGATGGGGCATGGTTTTGATTTGGTATCTGGCGGAACCGATAATCATTTGATTCTAATAGATTTGACTTCAAGAGATATCACGGGTCAAGAATATGAGACATCCCTCGGCAAAGCGGGCATTGCAGCCAATAAGAATGCTGTTCCTTTTGACAAGAGGGGCCCCAAGGTGACGAGTGGTTTAAGAATAGGCACTCCGTCCCTAACAACCCGTGGGATGAAAGAGACTGAGATGAAGGTCGTCGCCGGGTTGCTCAAAAACGTATTGGAAAACCCGCATGACGAAAAGACGCTGCAGGATTGCCGGTCGACCGTCTTGGAACTATGTGGGTCATTTCCTATTTACAAGGACCTGACATGAGCGATCACACCGACACACACAGCCAAGGACAAGAGAAGGCCACTGAAATAATGAGGCCTTCCTGGTCTGAGTACTTCATGGCCATAACCCATATGGTGGCCAAGAGATCCACTTGCCTTAGGCGTTCTGTCGGTGCTATACTCGTCAAAGATAAGCGGATCTTGGCTACCGGTTACAATGGGGCGCCTGCGGGACTCAGACACTGTGCCGAAGTCGGATGTCTGAGAGAAAACACATCGATTCCTTCCGGGACTAGACATGAACTTTGCCGTGGGCTTCACGCAGAACAGAATGTGATTATTCAGGCTGCCTACCACGGTATTCCTATAAATGGAGCAGTTCTTTATTGCACCAACAAGCCGTGTGTGATTTGCTCCAAGATGATTATTAACGCGGGAATCAAAAAGATATACTACGATGAGGGCTACGATGATGCCCTTTCTGACCAGATGTTTATTGAAGCGAATCTTGAAATCTCGAGGTTACAATTATGAAATGCCCATACTGTTCCCAGATAGACAATAAGGTCATAGACTCTCGATTGAGTAAAGACGGCAGAATGATCAGGAGGCGGAGGGAATGTATCCCCTGTGGAAGGCGGTTCACCACTTACGAGAAATTAGAGGAAATCCTCCCTCTGGTCATCAAGAAAGATGGTAGGCGAGAGCCTTTTAGGCGTGAAAAGATCATTGAAGGAATGAAGAAGGCCTGTCAGAAGTTACCAATCAGCATTACAGCGATTGAGGAGTTTGTTGACTCCTTGGAACTTCACTTTCAGGAAAGTGGGCACAAAGAAATTGAATGTCAAGAGGTCGGGGAGA
>CAZFMX010000111.1:0-8000 GCA_964520425.1 uncultured Desulfobacteraceae bacterium | reverse complement strand
GACAGGCCCTCACACACGCGCCGCACCGAATACACCGGGAATTGTCGATCACCACCGCTCCAACATCCTTCCAGTCCGTTGTCTCCACAAAACCAACAATGGCCCCTTGTTCGTTGAGCTTTACGTCCTTCACCAGTTTGATACAATCCCTCGGGGCCACATCCATGCAATAGCGGCAATAGATGCAGCGATTGATATCGATTTCATAGTGGAGATAACATAGATAGCATCGTTTGGCCTCTTCATGGGCCTCTTCCTTTGAAAATCCTGTTTCCACCTCTTTGCCTGCCAGGGAAAAACGATCCTCAACCGGTTTAATGGTCGGCATCTCTCTTCTCGGCAGGAAATCCCATGTGATCAATCGATCCATAAGCTGTGTATCTTCAAAGCGAACCAGGCTTTCATAGGATATTTCGCCAGTGATATCTTCAATAATCATCCGGGCCGCCTGGCGTCCCTTTGCAATAGACTCTATGACCGTGGAAGGACCGGTGACGTAATCCCCCGTTGCATAGAGATTTTTGACTGAAGTTCGAAGAGATTTCTTGCCCGTTATCGGAATACCCTGTTCATCCTTTTCTCCCGGTATATTGAAAGGACCCGGCATCTGTCCTGTAGCCACAATGACCGAATCTGCTTCCCATCGGGACTCGCTCCCTTCAATAGGGGAGATCTCCCTTTTTCCATCGGCCCGTCTTTCTCCCGGTTGTGTTCGAAGAAACTCCACTCCCTCGACCCCTTTGCGGCCAAGGATTCGTCGGGAAAGCATGAGACCGTATATCTTTACCCCTTCAATCTTTGTCTCAAGGATCTCATCAGCCGTCACTCTCAAGTCTTGCTCCGTTCGGCGTAGACAGATGGACACGTCCCTCGCCCCAAGTCGCAGGGCCGATCTCGCGCAATCAAAGGCGGTAAATCCCGCGCCGATAACGAGCACCCTCTCCCCCAATTCCGGGGCTTCCCCATTGCAGACCTTTTTCATGAATTCCAGTCCCGAATGAACACCCGACAAGTCTTCACCGTGGATTCCGAGAGAAATGGATCGATAACATCCTGTGGCCGAAAGAACGGCGTCATAGTCTTCGAGAATCTCCTCGACCGTCACCTGCTCGCCCACTCTCACTCCGGTCTTGATTCTGATCCCGAGTTCCAGGATGCCCTCGATCTCGGAGAACAGAATATCGCGAGGCAGCCTGAATTCCGGGATTCCATATGTCAACATGCCCCCGGGCTTATCCATGGCCTCGAACAGTGTAACCGAAAACCCGAACCGGGCAAGATCGTGGGCCGCAGCGAGTCCTGAAGGCCCGGCACCGATGATCGCGACGCGTTTGCCATTGAGTCGTGGTTTTGAAAAGGAAAAGGTGTGCCCCTTTTTGAAATCAGCGGCAGCCCGTTTGATATGACAGATATTGACGGAACGACCCAGTTCCGGCTCGCCATGACGGCATTTGTCCTCACAGGGTCTTGAGCAGATTCGACCCAGGACACCGGGGAGGATATTGACCATGCGGTTGATTTCATAGGAATCATTATAGTTTTCTTCGAACAGCACTCTAATGTATGCGGGCACATTGGTCAGTACCGGGCAGGCGTCCTGACAGGGGACATTGATGCCCATATAGTAGAAATCTTCCGGAGTGGAGGAATAGATGATGTTTTCAGCCATGAGTATCCGCCCTCCTTTCACAGGGTGAGGACTCTATAATATGACTATAATGGCTCAGGCCAGATATGAAAACTTATTTCCGAAGCCTTTTCTCTATTTCCCGCTTTATCGTGTTGATGGATTTCGTAATCTTAATCTCTTTCGGGCAGACTCGTGTGCACTCAAAATGATTGACACACCCCCAGACACCATCCGGATGATCCACCTGTTTCAGACGTGCGACCGTGTCCTCATCCCTGGAGTCGAATATATATCGAAAGGCCCCAACAAAGCAGGCCGGACCAAGATAATCTTCATTCTCCCCTGTGACCGGACACGCTGCCGTGCAGCAAGCGCAAAGGATGCACCGAATGACTTCCTTGATTTTTTCATTGTCCTCCTTATCCTGTCTTCTCTCTTTTTCCGGAGGAGGCCCCGAGAAGACGAGATAGGGACGAATCAGGGCCGCTCTTTCAAGAAAAGAATCCATATCCACAATAAGATCTTTGAGGACCTTGAAAGAAGGCAGCGGCTCCACCGTAATTTCATCATTTTCAAAATCCTTCACCAGTTTTTGGCATGCCAAGCCGCATTGTCCGTTGATCTTCATGGCATCGGATCCGCAGACGCCATGGCCGCATGACGATCGAAAACCGATACTCGCGTCCTGTTCCCATCTGATCCTGTTCAGACAATCCAGAATCCGATTGGACGGCTGCGTCTCCACCTCATAGGTCTCAAAATGAGATTCCCGGTCTTTTTCAGGATCAAAGCAAAGAATTCGAAGTGTTTTTTTCATCTTAATAGACCCTCGGCTTCGGCTCGAAGCGGGTAACGGTCACTGGTTTGCTAAAAACACGAAGGCTTTTGTTCGTCTTCTTGACAAGGCTGTGTTTCAGCCAGTTTTTATCGTCCCTCTCCTTATAGTCCTCGCGATAATGGGCCCCTCGACTCTCTTTCCGGACTCTGGCGGATTCGAGGATGGCCTCAGCAAGATGAAGTAATGACTCGAGTTCAATAGCCTCAATGAGGTCGGTATTGAATATGGCTCCCTGATTGTCAATCATGACATTATCATACCGCCCCAGGAGTTCTCGGACCTTCCCAAGGGCCTTCCCAAGCCCTTCCTCATCGCGAAACACACTGCAGTATTGGGTCATATGTTCCTGCATTTCAGCTCGAAGCACAGAGGTCTTTTCTCCGTTTTGCCGGTTCTTGAGCTTTTCGATTCGGGTATGAGCCTCCTCGATCGGTCGTGCTGATATTTTGATCAGACCCAGCTCTTTGATGTCTTTGGCGATTCTCTTTCCCGTCCGCCTGCCAAACACCACAAGATCCAGAAGAGAATTGCATCCCAGGCGATTGGCGCCGTGAAGGGATATGCAGGCGCATTCGCCGGCCGCATAAAGACCCGTGATCACCTCAGATTCTTCGCCAAGGACCTGTCCGTCAATATTCGTGGGAATCCCTCCCATCATGTAGTGACACGTAGGTGCCACAGGGATCATATCCTTGTTCGGCTCAATGCCAAGATAGATATGGACAAAGGAAGAGATATCAGACAATTTTTCATGAATCCGTTCTTCGCCAAGATGGGTGAGATCAAGATGAACGAAATCCTTGCCATCGATTCCCCGCCCTTGACGAATCTCCTCTGAAATCGCCCGCGAGACCATATCTCTAGGGGCAAGATCTTTGAGAGTCGGGGCATATTTCTCCATAAAGGGTTCCCCATCTCTATTTCGCAGAATTCCTCCTTCGCCCCTTGCAGCCTCACTGATCAATACTCCCAGCCCATAGATTCCCGTGGGGTGAAACTGGACAAACTCCATGTCTTCCAAAGGGACACCCGCCTTATAAGCAAGATATACACCATCACCGGTGTTTGCATAACAGTTAGAGGTGGTTTTGAAGACCTTCCCAAAACCGCCGGTGGCCAAAAGAAGGGCCTTGCATTGAAAGAGGTGAACATCCCCGGTAGCCATTTGATAGGCCGTCAGGCCGGCCACACACCCATTTTTCATAACCATGTCCAACATATGGAATTCTTCATAGACCTTGATCCCCTTTTTCAGGGACATGCCGTAAAGGGTGTCGAGAATCACCCTACCGGTCCGGTCAGCGGCATGACAGGCCCTTTTAATCGGCCGTTTTCCGAAATCGCCTGTATGGCCCCCAAAGGCCCGTTGTGCGATGGTTCCCTGATCGGTCCTGTTAAAGGGCACCCCCATATGCTCCAATTCATAGACTGCACGTATGGCATCCCTGGCCAGGATCTCGGCGGCATCCTGGTCTGTCAGATAATCCCCTCCCTTGACGGTATCATACATATGCCATTCCCAGGAATCGCTCTCCTCGTTTCCCAGAGCGGCGGCAATTCCCCCTTGAGCTGCGCCCGAATGGGAACGGGTCGGATAAACCTTGCTGATGAGGGCGACATCCACCTCGCCTGCCAGTTCAATGGCCGCGCGCAACCCGGCCAGACCCGAACCTATAATGACGACGTCGTGTTTGAAAGGCATGATTGTTCCTTTAATCGTACCGGTTCAGCTTTCCGAAAGCCCTTTCCATTGAGGGCTCGGGGATCTGTGAAGAGGGGTATAAGATACAAGGTACACGGTATACGGTTGGAGCTACCGTAGACAGCAAACTTTAGACCATCTACCCTAAACCGTAGACCGTAGACCTTAAACCGTAGACCTTAAACTCTGTTTTTTCCTTCACCTCCGTAAAGAGATTGCTGAGTCCCTATTGGACCCTATGTTCTTTAAGCAAACTAAACCGGTCCCTTATTCAAACTTATCAAAAAAGATATGCTCTTCAGGGATCCCTTTATCCAACAGAAGTGCTAGGCTGCTCTCCACCATCTGGGGTGATCCGCAAAGATAGGCATCCAGGAGGGCGTCTTTCTCCACATACTTCTCAATCAAGGCTGTTACCCTCCCCGTCTCCCCATCCCATTGATCCTCTTCTTCAGGACGAGACAGTGTCGGATTAAAACGGAAATTTTCGATTCTCCCTTCCATCTTTCTGAGTTCTTCAAAATAATAGAGATCACACATCTCTCTGCATCCGAAAAAGAGCGTGGTCTTTCTCTTGATACCCTCCGACTCTATTTGACGTAATATGGACCGAATGGGCGCGAGTCCGGACCCAGTAGATATCAAGAGGATATCCCGATCGGACTCTCTGAGATAGAAGTCGCCGTAAGGTCCACGAATTATAAACTCATCTCCCTCTTTCGCATACTCATGAACATAGGTGGAAACCGCGCCGTCTGCAACCTTTGTGATGGCGAGTTCTACACGGCGGGGTTGATCGGCCCCCGATGAGATGGAATAGGCACGGTATTCCGGGCCTTTGGTCGCCTTGTATTTCGGGACCTCGAGCTGGACATACTGGCCCGGTTTGAAGACAATGCCTTCTTCCGGTGTAATAATGTCAAGACAAACCTCCTTGATTTCCGGAGTCAGATCCTCAATTTTTGCCACACGCGCATGGTACTCCACGACCTGAAAAAGCTCATCGGGAATTTCGATACGAAGGTCTTCCTTGACTTTGAGCTGACAGGAAAGTCTCACTCCGGCATGTAACTCCTCTTCAGAGAGGTATGGAGTTTCTGTGGGAAGGACCGGCCCACCCCCTTCGCGGACCTTGACCTTACAGTAGGAACATGTTCCTTTACCGCCGCAGGCTGAAGGGATATAGATCTTCTCGTCCATCAACGACGCCAGCAAGGACCTGCCGCCGCTTATGACCAGATCCTTCTTTTCATTGATGTTGATTCGCCTCTCACCGTAATCCCCCAGAAAGGCATGGGCAATCTCCAGCAAAAAAGCGAGAATAACGCTTATGCCGCACACAACAATAATGCTTGATATCAGTTCTGTTAATGCTTGCATCTCGTTACTGGATCTGGATCATGCCGCCAAAGGCAATGAATGCCAGAGACAATATGCCGGTTATGATCAGCGTAATGGCAGGACCTTCCAGCCCTTTCGGCAGCTTCGCCCTTTTCTGAATCTGCTCTCTGATGGCGCCTATAGATATAATAGCCATTAACCACCCGAGCCCGCTTCCTGCTCCATAAGCAAGGGATTGTACAAGGGTATATTCCCTGATAATCAGAAAGAGAGATACACCAAAGATCGCGCAGTTCACCGTAATGAGGGGGAGAAAGATTCCCAGCACATAATATAGAGAAGGAAAATACCTTTCCACGACCATTTCCACAAGCTGGACGAAGGACGCGATAACGACGATAAAGACGATGAATCGAAAATGCTCCAAATGAAAAGGCATTAAGATGTAATGATATACCGAATAGTTGATGACCGCTGTACATGTCATCACAAACACAACGGCCGTACCCAGCCCGAGCGATGACCTTATCTCTCTTGAAACAGAAAGAAACGGGCACAGCCCCAGGAAATTGGTCAAGAGGATGTTATTCGTGAATATCGCGGCAAAAAACAGGGTCGTACTCTCTATCTGTGTCATTTCTCTAACCGTCTTAGTTTACGTGTATGGCGTTCTATCTACCTCTCTCCACCCTATTGTTGCAAAGGTCGAGGATGAATCTGTAGTAACATTATGTTCCCTTCTTTTACAGTTTGTTAAGAATCATTGTCATGTTTTTTGTGCAGCCTCAGTTTGGGTGGCAGCCGGATAGTATGCCCTGACGATCCAGATAAAGACCCCGAGGACAAAGAAGGCCCCCGGGGCGACGATCATGATCGTCCAAGTGGTGAACCATTCCGGCATGACCCTGAAGCCCAGGAGAGTCCCGAATCCCAACAACTCCCTGATCACGGCGATGATGGTCAACACGAAGGCATACCCGAGGCCCACGGCAAGGCCATCCAAAAAAACCGGCACCACAGGATTGTTCCTGGCAAAGGCCTCGCAACGCCCCATGACAATGCAGTTGGTGATAATAAGCCCTACATAAGGACCCAGGGCCTCGCTGATATCGGGGAGATAGGCCTTAATAAGAATATCAACGATGATTACATAGCTGGCAATAATCAGGGTCTGTATCATCATTCGGATCCTGGAAGGCATCTGGTTTCGAAGCAATGATACCGTGACCGAAGACATGGTAAGGGTGAAGATCAGCCCGGCATTCATGACGAGTGTATTGACCACCAGATTGGTCACCGCCAGGGTGGAACAAATTCCCAAGACCTGCCTAAGGACAGGATTATCTTTCCAAAGGCCTGCCTTGAATATCTCTGTATTTGATGGTCGCTTTTGCATTATGACCTTTCCTTAATGAATTCCCTAAATTCTCTCAGAAACAGATCCAAATCTCGATTCAAAAACCGCTCTACAGCATCACTCGTCCTTGAGGCCCCGGTGATGGCATCCAGTTCGTTGCGGGCTTTTCCTGCTCTTTTGGGACTCAGATAAAAGATTTGATCATCCCCTTCTATGGGATGAAGAGGGAGTCCTGAAAACTGCTGCGTAAACCAGGACTCTGATATTCTCGCCCCCAATCCCGGCGTCTCATTTTGTCTATAAAATGTGATGCCAATGATTTTGGAAGCATCCGGAGTCACGGCCACCATGCCTTGAATAGCCCCCCAGAAACCCGGACCTCCAACGGGAAAGGCATAGCCGATGATCTCCTTTCTATTTTCTTCATAACCGATGTAGACATTTTTGCCTTCAAGCTGAATGGTTTCGACTCTTTCGTCAAATAGTCGGAATAAGTCCTCAGCTGATAAATCTTTTTTTATCTGTATGCCTAAAACCTTGATAATCGTCTTCTGCAATTTGACCTGTTGATTTCTTTCAATCCTATCCTGATTGGTAAGTTTTACGGCACTGACCAGGGAGGTGAAGAAGAGGGCCACCAGAAACATGTAGCCCATGGAGTAGACCGTTTTGTTCATGTTGAGACCTTCTTGGGTTCTTGAAGATCACCAACGACATAGTCTATGATAGGAGTAAAGGCGTTCATCAGGATGACGGCGAACATGACTCCTTCCATAAAATTAGAAAATTCCCTGAAAACCATGGTCAGCCCTCCTGTCAAAAACCCGTAGATCCATTGACCCCAATGAGTCTTTGGGCCAGAAATAGGCTCGGTTACGACAAAGACACAGCCGAATAAGAATGATCCCGAGAGTAGAGAATAGAGTAAAGACGTTACATAGGGTACACCGGCTCCCTTCAGGATGGACAGGACGAGAATCCCTCCAACCAGACACGACAGGGCCAGTCTCCAGGAGGCGGCTTTTTTGTAGATGATGAATATTCCGCACAGGATAATCAGAAGCGCGGAGGTCTCCCCCAATGAGCCTGCAATACTCCCAAAGAACAGATCGGACAGTAAAGGCGTTACTCC
>CAZFMX010000110.1:0-8247 GCA_964520425.1 uncultured Desulfobacteraceae bacterium | reverse complement strand
TCATCAAATGCCTCTTCATCATGGGCCTCGATTTCTGAATCATCGATCTCTTCGTATGGCGCCTGCATCTGCACTCTGCTTGGTCCCTCCATCACCTCGGTCTGCGCCGGCTTTTGGGTCATAAATGCATTTTCCAAGCTATAGATCTCTTCGAGTGCCGGCATCTTCGTTTTGGTTGCCCCTTCCGTCGGCTCGGTCTTCTCCGGCGTTTTTACTATAAACACCTTTCCCGCGGCAATCTCGCGAAGAGCAATGACGTTATCACTGTTTTTCGCGCTGATCAGGGGTTCGGCGCCCTTTCTCAGTTCCCTGACCCGTTTTGCTGCCAGATGTATTAGGGCGAAACGATTACTGACCTTTTCCAAACAGTCTTCCACTGTGATTCTTGCCATATGTTTCCTCCTCTTCCTCTGTTTTTTCTCCTCTTAGTCATTTTTCGTTCAGTGCATCTCCAGCTTTTGTAAGTGATCCGGTGGTACAAACGCGAGGATCCATTAAAAGCGGCCTTATTGAGAAGCTCATGGAATATTCGTGCCAACTCTGTGTCTTCCCACAAGAGTTTATGCAGGCCACTTGAACTACATCAACCAGATCGAGCACTTTGCACAATATGTCGTGTGATTTGAGTTGATTATGGGACTCTTGGTAGAAAAAGAATGAGATCTGAACTTGCATATTGATACCTGGTTTCTTTTAACGATGAGAAACAGAGTTCCTAGTGTTTCGGAACAGTCCGTTCCGAAATCCGTGTGGATAAGAACTCCCGGTTCCTTTTTTGAATGGACTGCTTTTACAAAAGGTTAGAACAAATACGTGGTTTTTGAGTGTTGCTATAGGCGCATTTGCCTGCTTCAATTGGAATCACCATTTTCATGTTTCCTTGCGGTCCCCGCCAGACTTACTGACATTTCAACCTATTAGCGGTATTCCTTCCCATAATCAGCGACATGAGCGGGTGTTCAGGAAATCAAGCTGTGGCCGTGAGTATGAGGGAATTGCCCCTGGGATTGATTCGACCAAAGGAAATCCTGCGGGTTATCGGCAAGGAGCTCGGATTGGGGGCATTAAACGGTCTTGGTCTTGGGCTCCTTTTGGGAAGTGTGGCCCTGCTTTGGAAAGAGAACCCATTTTTGGGATTGGTTGTCGGCGCCGCGCTAATGGTCAACACGATATTGGCCGTAATCTTTGGGAGTATTTTTCCTCTTATTCTCAAATCTATAAGACTAGACCCGGCCTTGGTGTCCAGCCCTGTCGTGATAACCGTCACCGATATGTGTGGCTTTTTCCTGGTCATTGACCTCGCCACGGTCCTTTTGCCGAGGTTTGTGGCTGCCTGATAGAAAGAAGTACGTCCTCCATGTGGTGAAGGCCTTTTATAGGTCCAATCGGAACCACGAGTTCCGATTGGACCTAATATAGGAACCAGTGCTTCCTGCCTCGATTTATGCTCCATATTTCAACGGATTGGCTGACGTTCACCTAGACTGTCCGGAGCTTGAGCACCTAATTCTTGAAAACAAACCGGAACTGACAATTCTGATAGCCCCCTCATCAAACACAAGAAACATTCGAAATATCAGTTGTTTAGATTGATGGCCTATTTGTTGCTTACTCCTTAACAGAATGATGTAAAGAAAATCAGCATTTCAAAGAAAGAATCGATGAATATGAGGAGGAGTTGAACATGAAGAAGATTTACAAGAGTCTGGTAATCATCGTGTGTGCCATATTTTTTGTGGCATTGTCATTCGGTTCGGCCATATCGGCCAATGAAGTAACCATTTCAGGGACAGTAAATGACTATTATGGAATCGAGACCGATGACGGTGAGGTGTATGAGATAGGGGATAACGAACAAGGTGATGAACTCGTGGAGCACGTGGGTGCAAGAGTAGAAGTCACAGGTATGGTTGAAGAGGACGAAGATGGCGTGAAGGTCATCACGGTCACATCATTTGTTCTGCTCGAGGATGCTTCAGCAGATGACATCGAAATAATTGAGGAATAACCCTTAAAAAACATTCATATTTCGGAAAGGAATGGATAGGGAAGGCCTCGAAGGGGTCGTTTGTGAAGCGATACCATACCTTTAAAGAGAAAGATCATGAAGACGGATCAAGATGACGCGGCAGTAGAAATGCTCGGAGAAATGACCGTTCAGGGAAGAATTATCCCTACTGAACGGGACAGGAAAGGGAACATAACGGGCATCGGAATCGAACACAACGGTGAGGAGTATATTGTTTTTCTGAATAAAACGGGAGAGAAACTTCTTCGCCAGATAAACCGAAAAGTGGAGGCGACAGGCTCAGTTAAGAAGATGTTTGGGGACCTTGTTCTTACCATAGAAACATATAGCTTATCGAAGGAGGACCATGAGGCGGTATGATCTTATATGAAGCAGGCTCTTCAGGCTTCGATTCGACACGTTTAAAACAAAAGAGTTATGAACACGAACAGGCTATGAAAAGCAAACAGTTGACCGAAGAGGTGATCATCACAGGTGTTGTGAGGGCGACGGATTGGGATTGGCAGGATGATGTGAGTGGTATCAGCCTTGAAACCCAAGATGATGAGGAATATGTGATCGATCCGAATGAACTGGAGGAAAGTCTGTTGCTTGAAGTTGATCGCGAAGTGGAGTTAACGGGTATTCTAGAACAAGACCGTGACGGGACAAAGCGTATCATGGTCATCAGTTATAAGTCGTTGAGTGATGATTGGGAGGATGAGGACTACGAGTACGAAGAAGACTACGAGTACGAAGAAGACTATGAGTACGAAGAAGACGACGATTTTGAAGAAGAGGATGATTCGGAATTCGCTTGAGCAATTTTATCGATTTGTGTGAGTGAGAAATGGATGAGAGAGAAATGAAAAAGGAAAACTATGAAGATCCCTCCCATGATAGCGCTTCCGGTTTTTTCCACATGAAAGAGACTGAGTTTCCCGAAGATTACATACCTTCGGAGGATGAGCCCTATATGAATTCCAGACAGCTCGCCTATTTCCGTCGAAAACTTCTGTCCTGGCGAGAGGAACTGGTCGGTCAATTGGGCATAAATCTTCAGTTGATGAGAGAAGAGAGTACCAAAGAAATCGAATTCCTGGACCAAAGTAGACGCGAAGCAGACGCCACTTTGAGAATCTGCGGCCAGGATCGAGCCATTAAGATGATCGAAGAAATAGACGCAGCCCTGGATCGAATTGAATCCAAGACATACGGTTACTGTGAGGAGACCGAGGAAGAAATCGGAATCAGACGCCTTGAAGCTCGTCCCACGGCCACCCTCTGCCTTGAGGCCCAGCATTGGCTGGAAAGCGGAAAAGAATATGAAAGGAGCATTTTCCAGTGAAGAAAAAACCTAATGAAATTCATCCCACCGATTCCCCGCTGTGGGGCCTTCTGACCTGCATTGATCTATATAAATGTGATCCGGATATCATTCGAGACGCACAAAAAATCCGACAATTCGTTGTAGAGCTTTGTGATCTTATCGAGATGAAACGTTTTGGTGAAACCCAGGTCGTCCATTTCGGTGAAGACGAGAGGGTCGCAGGATATTCCATGACCCAACTCATAGAGACGTCGCTGATTTCCGCGCATTTCGCGAACCAGACCAATACGACCTATCTTGACGTTTTCAGCTGCAAGGCCTATGACCCTCAGGCCGTGGTGGACTTTGCTAAAGGGTTTTTCCAGGCCAAGCGTGTCAATATGCAGACAGTCCGACGAATATGACTTAAAAGCACCTAAATCAAGAAGGATCATGGACTATGGGAAGTTAACGGAAAATGAGAAAATCTTATATCACTGAGCTGAAAGAATGTGAAAGGTTGTGGCATCTTCTTATCCGTCCCAAGAGTATCACCGATCTATGGGAATTCCGCCTCTGTTTTCAGCGGTACTATAATCACAGACCCTGTTTCCTGCTCTTGGAAGATCAAGAAGGTATCGCCGGTATGGTGCCGCTTTCCAATGTCGAAAACATGGACCTCTTCGTCTTCTTTCCCGGAGAACTCTGGAAGGACAAAACCTGGATTGAACGCACCCCCATCTATGTGAGATAACCAAATCTTATTCCGGAGGTTCTTCACTCCTGTCCGGACAGGACCTATCTGAGGTATATGGACATGTCGGAGGCGTTGGATGTCTCGGGGCTCATCGAGGATGAGATCGGTTACGTCCTATACCCTCGTGACTTGGGTCCGGACCTGACACATTACCGCGCGAGGTTCTCCAACAAGAAAATAAAGGCCATTCTGAAGGAGGTTAAATCTTATACGGAGAACACCTCCTTTCATCTCAATCGACTGGAAGACTTTGATCGCATCGTGGACATGAGTGTGAAATTTTACGGAAAAGACTCCTACCTTCAAGACAGTCGATTCAGAGAAGGCTTTAGGGATATCATGTATTTTCTGCAACAGGGAGGCTGGCTTCGTATGGTCAGCCTTGAGATTCAGGGCGAGACAGTGGCAGTCGATCTTGGCGCCCTTTGGCGGGGAACCTATACCGTGTTCCTCGGAGGAGCTGATCGAGGATTCCCCGGCGTGGCTAAGACCATGAATATGCACCACATCGAGTTCGCCTGTGAAAAGGGGATTTCAAAGGTGGATTTCCTATGCGGCGACTTTCACTGGAAGAAACTCTGGCACCTGGATCCCGAACCCCTCTTCAAATTTGTCGGTCCCGCCTTACGCATAGAGGGTCGATCGCAAGAGGAAGAGACGACCATGCCCAAAGACTGGGAGAAAGAGGCTCCCGTATTCGTTTGACAGAGGAGATCGGAAGATCCTGTTATGCATCGTGAACCCGTGATTGTCGTCGGGACCACTCCGGATTATGTGGTCAAGATCCACAGGAAATACTCGAACGCTACCGTCTTTGTTTTAGACGAGCATTATCGAAACGATCTTCTCTTAGAGCGAGTTGATAGATCAGCCCTACTCTTTGTCCCGCTTGAAGACTATGATGAGACGGCCCGATCCGTTCATCAATATATATCACTCAATAATCTCTCTCCCAAAGGCGTGGCCTGCTTTGACTGCGAATCCTTGCTAATCGCGGCCCGGCTGGCCTCTGCATTGAGTCTACCCTATCCTTCGGTGGAAGCCATCATTCATACTCGGAACAAATTCGAGTTGAGAAAGATCTGGGCGGAATCACATATTCCGTGCCCTCGAGTCTCGCTCGTGTCCAGCCTCTCTGAATCCATGGAGGCCTTCGATCTTTTTGACGGGGATATTGTATTAAAACCGGTCTCAGGAAGCGGAAGCGAACTCCTGTTTCATTGCAGGACCCAAGGAGAGGTCAAGGGTGCCGTTCGAATCATGGAGGAGCAGCTCCCCTTGAGAAAATCGAATCCCCTTTTCAGCCTGATCCCCGGCACAGATAGGGCGGAGCCGGTGAATCCTTGTGAATTTTGGATTGTGGAAGAATTCATTCCCGGCCCCGAATTCAGCTGCGATTTCCTGCTCTATGGGGACCATTCCCTCATTGTCAGGGAGACCGGGAAGGTCAAGGTGCCTCGGCAGACCTTCGGATCGGTCCTTGCATACACCTTTCCCCTATCATCGAAGGAGAGAGAACCGCTACAGGGTCTTCACCATATCCTTGAAAGGGCTGCCCAGGCCCTCGGATACACCCAGGGGCACTTTATGATCGACTTCATCGTACGGGACGGCCATGTGGTTCTTCTTGAGATGACACCCAGACCTGGCGGGGATTCCATCCCCGATCTCCTGGAGACGGCCACAGGCCTTGATCTCATTAGAGTCCATCTGGATATGGTCTCAGGGATATCAAATAGTCCCGGTCCTGTGCCTTTGCCAACAGAATCGTTTGCGAGTATACATCTCTACGCCCCCAATGAAGGGACCATTACTCATCTGGACTCCTCTCAAATTCTTTCTCAACCCTGGGTCAAAGCCCTAGTACTCAAGAAAAGGACCGGGGACCAGATTACCCTTCCCCCTAACGACTACGATAATCGACTCCTCGGTTATTGTATTGTTTCCACGGAGCCCTCGTCTGATCTCATATCCATCCACCGCACTCTTCAAAGACTCCTAAGAGTCGCGATCGACACCTGAGGAGTGTTCTGTATGACGATGATGTCCGCAAGGCCGAAGAATTCGAAAGTCTTCCAGGTATACAAACTGATCAAGGCCTTATTCGGGGTCTTTAAGAGCCGGGAAAAGGTACTGCCTGGGACAATACTCATACCCTACCTGAAGGGAATACTTGAGAAGAAAAAGGTCTTTTTGATGAGCGCGTCGAAGTTTTCCACCCCTCAGTATTTCTTTGACGAACCCTGTCTTACAGAAATGACAGCTCGGTTCATCGAATCCTTTTCGAGACACCTGAGCCGGTATCGCGTCTTTTACGCCATGAAGAGCAATTCTTTTGCGGGGATCTGCAGAAGAGTCGTGGCAGAGGGATTGGGTCTTGACGTGTCCAGTGGATTTGAGCTTGCCAAGGCCCTCTCCCTGGATTGCCAAGAGATCATCTTCAGCGGTCCGGGGAAGACGGATGAAGAACTCCGGCTTGCCGTTCGACATCGCTCAAGGGTGACCCTGCTGATGGACAGTCTCGGGGAGCTTCAGAGGATCTCACGTATTCTAAAACAGGAACCGGTTCAAGGAGACCCTTTAAGGACAGGCATCCGTGTAAAGCACCAGGAGGGTTGGAGTAAATTCGGCATCCCGCTGGACGACCTGGGTCTCTTCCTGAAGCGGGCTGGAGAGGTCCCAGGGCTCGATCCGCGCGGCATTCAGGTCCATAGCAGCTGGAATCTTGATCCGGACCCTCAAGTTGAAATAATCCGCCGAATAGGCATCCACTTACGCAGAAATCTGCCCGAAGGCCTATTGAAATCACTCAAGTTTCTCGACATCGGAGGGGGTTTCTGGCCTGAAGAGGGGGAATGGCTCAATGCCCAAAACACCCTTTGGGGAAAAATTGTTCATGCCGTTGACTCAGACCTTGAGTTCGGCCCTGGACATTACTACCGGAAGGCATGCTCTATCGAAGATTTTGCCGAACAAATCGCCGAAGCCTATTTACGGCAAGGACCTCCATTGAGTAACCTGGAACTTTGGATGGAACCGGGGAGATGGCTGTCACATAGAGCCATGCACATCCTGCTTAGTGTGGTGGACAAGAAGGGTAGGGATACGGTTATCACGGATGGGGGCACGAACCTCCTGGGTTGGGAACGCCCTTTGTCGGAGTTTATCCCTCTGATCAACTTGACGAGACCCTCATTGACAGAGCACAGGGTCAGGGTCTTCGGATCCCTGTGCACACCCCATGATATCTGGGGGTATTCAGTCTTCGGGGAAGACGTCAGGGTGGGCGATGTCGTTATCGTTCCGGACCAGGGGGCCTATACCTTCTCTTTGAGTCAATCCTTCATCAAGCCTAAGGCCCGGGTCATACAATACGGCGGGGAATCCCTCAGAGAGGTGGAGGAGGAAGAGTGTTTGAAGGATTTCGGAATTCGCAGTTCCAATGTTCGAAAAACCGGAACTCACAGTTCCTAGTTTTGGTTTTTTCATTATTTCAAAGAATTGAGACCTTTGAAAAATGCTTTATTTTGTTCAAGGTCAAGGAAGGCGAAAATTTTAACTCTTCCGATCACCATCGGGAACCACAGGAATACATTGAGTATTTCGAGAATTAAAATTTGAGTCTGACACCACATGTCCCGCCATAGCCTTCGGCGACAGCGGAAGATTGAGCAAAAGGGGTGTTTTTCAAAGGTCTCGAGTTAAACCCGAGTCCCCTTTTATGAAGGCGTAGAGTCGCCCGCAAAGTTTTTTGCAACAGAACCATGAGTTCCGGTCGTTACCATGGGAAAGACAGCAATTCCTTACATATCTATGGGTTACGGCTATGGCATATCTCTTGCTTCGTTTATATACAGGCGCAAATGTTTGCCGTCTTTACGGCAGGGTCCTTTCGAGGTACAAGTGCAAAGACCCGGCGACTATGACATGATCATATTTTGAAAAGGAGGTTTTTGTAAAAATGAAGCTGAAACCATTGGAGGACAGAGTATTGGTTCTGCGGATCCAAGAAGAAGAGAAGACTTCCGGCGGAATCGTGATTCCGGATACGGCCAAGGAAAAACCGATGCAAGGAAAGGTTATTGCCGTGGGCCCTGGAAAGGTTGATGAAGAGGGAAAACGAATTCCCATGGAGGTCAAGAAAAACGATCGCGTGCTTTTCGGTAAATACGC
>CAZFMX010000109.1:0-8294 GCA_964520425.1 uncultured Desulfobacteraceae bacterium | reverse complement strand
GTCTTTGTTCAGGACTGCTATGTTGGAGCGGACAGTCAGTATCGCCAGTCTGTAAGGGTAATAAATGAACATGCCTGGCATAATCTGTTTGCCAGAAACATGTTTATTCGGAAACCCAACGTCCAGGATATTATCAAGAAGTTTAGGCCCGATTTTACAGTGCTTCAATGTCCTAACTTTAACTCTGATCCGGATGAAGATGGTACCCGCAGCGGGACTTTCGTAGCCATAAATGTAGGCAGAAAACTCATTCTCATCGGTGGGACAGCTTATGCTGGCGAAATCAAGAAATCGATTTTTTCTGCGCTTAACTTTCTATTGCCGGGGAAAGATGTCCTTTCCATGCATTGTTCGGCAAACGTAAATAAAAACGATCCCGATGATGTGGCTATCTTTTTTGGTCTCTCAGGCACAGGGAAAACAACCCTCTCCGCTGATCCGAAGAGGTTGCTCATAGGTGATGACGAGCACGGATGGTCTGATAACGGAATATTCAATTTTGAAGGTGGCTGTTACGCCAAAGTCATTCGCCTTTCAAAGGAAGCTGAACCGGAGATTTATGAATGTACCCGCCGTTTCGGCACAATCCTGGAAAATGTTACCATTAATTCGGCTACACATCGCATAGACCTAGATGATGACAGCCTGACCGAGAATACCCGTGCCTCCTATCCGATAAAACACCTCCCTAACATAGTAGAATCAGGACTCGCCGGTCATCCCCGTAATGTCATCATGCTGACAGCGGATGCTTTTGGCGTCCTTCCTCCTATCGCCCGACTCACACTCAATCAGGCAATGTATCACTTTATCAGCGGGTATACGGCAAAGGTTGCCGGTACGGAAAAAGGTATAATCGAACCCATTGCCACATTCAGTGCATGCTTTGGGGCCCCGTTTATGGTGCGCCATCCTTCTGTGTATGCCCAGTTGCTGGCAGATAGAATTAAAAAGCACAAGGCCGGATGCTGGCTTGTAAACACCGGTTGGACCGGAGGTCCTTATGGTGTTGGATCCCGCATGAAGATTCAATACACACGCGCATTGTTAAATGCCGCCCTTGATAAGTCCCTCAATGATGTCGAGACGAGGACCGACCCCATATTCGGATTTCAGATACCTGTCTCAGCGCCGGGGATACCGGCTGATATTTTAAATCCTAGAAACACATGGTCCAACGCTTCTGAATATGATATTCAGGCTAAAAAACTCGCAGTTCTATTCCATGAGAACTTTGAGCAGTTCAAGGCACAAACACCAGAAGATGTAATTGGAACCGGACCAAAGATCGGGTGATAATATTGGCGGATTTCACTGTAAACGAACTTATTCCTCTCCCCTGTCACTTTTGATATTTACATTGTAGATCTTAAGCCTATCTCCCGGATGGATGTGGTCTTTGATGTCAATACGGTTCCAGATAAGAAGGGAGGATAGAGACACACCGAACCGATCGGCGATTAGAGAGAGGTTATCCCCCCTCTTCACCACATAGATCCTTTCCTTTCTTGCTGTTGCGTATTTTTCTAGATTAGCTTTGTACCTTGCTTGAAAACCTTTTGAGGCCCCTTCAGGAACAAGGATCTCATGCTTTCCTTTTGCCAGGTAGTGCCCTCGAATTTCAGGATTCAAATCCTTTATCTGTTTGAAATGTGTTTTTGCCGCATCAGCTATAATCCTGACAGGGACTTCTTGGGAACATTCCAAATGAATCCGGTCAAATGTCAGAGGAGGATAGAAGTCTTCTTCGGCAAGGACAAAACCATATCGTTGAGGATCAGAGAAGATAAGCTTCACCGAAAGTATTCTAAAGATATATCGTTGTGTCTCGAGGGGGAGGTAAAGATCATAGAAATCTTCCGTACCCTGTTCCAGTATCTCCGCTGCAAGACCCTCCTCACCCATATTATAAGCGGCCACAGCGAGTGTCCATGATTTGAATTGGACCTTCAGGTCCATGAAGTATTTGATCGCGGCGCGGGTTGACGCGAAGACACTTCGTCTTTCATCCAAATACTCATCAATAACAAGCCCATGTTTCCTGCCCGTATCCCTCAGAAATTGCCAGAAACCTATGGCGCCTTTACTCGAACCCACATGTGGTCGAAGGGCGCTTTCTGCGATGGCGATATATTTGAGATCATCTGGCATGCCGCTATCTCTTAGTGCCTTCTCGATATGAGGAAGATATCGGGTAGAACGTTTCAGCCACAGTATGACCTGGGGCCTATCCCAAAGAGAAAGCAAAAGCTCTTTTTCAAATCGCTCATGAACGTCTTGTTCCCCGAGTGGCACACGCTCATCACAGAAATCAAGAGAAGTCTCAACGTTAAGAGATTCTACCAATGAGGGGAATTCGTCTGGCGCCGGAGACTGTCCATACACCCCTACACTGTATAGAAGTAGAGTAAAAAGAAGGGGGATATATGTTCTCGGGTTGTTCACCTTCATGTCGCGCTCTCCTTGATACCGGTCTAAGACTGTTTTTTTTCGCGGGATCGAAAAAATCAGTTCATTTTCCAGGAACAACGAATTGAATTTCTCAGGGCGGGAATACGTGAAGTCCTTGCTTCAGTATCCAGTATCCCGCAGAATCATGCAAGACAATAAATCGAAAACAGCCAAACCTCCCCTTTCTCCATACAGGCCTCACTATACTCCCAATCAAATACTATTGCATAATAGTGAACACACCTTTTAGGCAAAACATACAAATTTTTTTCTTTTTCCCACGCACAATATGGATACCCCCTATTCTTACCTGAATGAAAACACCGACATACTCTAGCGCTAAAGTGGTTGGCATGGTTCATGAAACAACCTCTGATATAATTTGTGATCATCAATGCTTAATAGGATGAAGATTACTCTCGAATGGACTTCTTTCAGATTCCTGAGATGCGATTTACGGCTGAAGAAAGGCGGGACCGACTTCTTACAAACTGATAAAAAAGGAGAGATGGCTAATGACCGGAGAGAAACAGTCCGCGTATCTGCATGAGATTGTAGAAGAACATGAAGGCAAAACATATCGAGAACATTTCATTGTCAAAGGCGATTTGGTCATTTTCGAGATCCTATCTGAAGATGGTACTCCCGAAATAGTGTCCACACATATAGGACGTGGGGGGCCCGAAGTTGCCGCACGACATCTGCAAAGAGAAATGATCATATCCGGACGAATACGACCCTCAAAGCTAACCCAACAAATTTGAGTTGGCATTTCTCAGGAACACGCTCCTGCTGGATCCATCCGGCTTCTTTAGTTTTTCCAGCCTTAGTATCCACATATTTTCCTGTGTTGCTTGAAAATGCACAGCTCGCCCCGTTAAATTACGCTCATGCCCCCCAAAGGATTTAGCAGGGCCCTGTAGCTTGTCCATCCTACCTCACTGGCTACTGACGAGGAGGGGCTACATGGATCTTCAACCGAACATTCGTCACACTCCATTTTTTCCGCTTGACGCAACAGATATATTGGAGATAATCTCGATATAATAACTGGATATTACTAGGGATCAGGAGTTCTTTTGGCCCTTCATCTGTCTCAGAATATTATTAGATGGCACCTTGTGCCGGTCTGTTATTTCTTTCTTCGGACCTACCTGTCCCTTTTGAGAATCAGAATCATTGACAAAAAAACCGCCTATGACCAGATCAAAGAACATGGTCGGATCATTGCCCCGATTTGGCACCAACGTCTGTTCCCCGCGCTTGCATACGCTCGTAGACTCAAAGAGTTCCGTCCTGTTGTCATGATTAGTCAGAGCCGGGATGGTGAGTTCATCGCAGACATTGCTAAACGCCTAGGACTTGTCCCCGTAAGGGGTTCCAGTTCGAGGGGAGGTGCTGAAGCCCTTAAGACCATCGTGAGAAAGCTTGAAGAAACTCCCATTGTCGGTCATATCGTGGACGGCCCAAGGGGCCCCAAGGGAAAGGTCAAACCAGGTCTCATTCGAATGGCCCAATTGTCCGGTGCTATCGTTTTACCGCTCATTTTCTCTGTGGACAAGGCGTGGATTGTGGGAAGCTGGGATCGTTTCCTGATACCAAAGCCCTTCAGCCGTGTGACGGTCCAATGGGGAGAACCGTTCTCTGTTCCCTGTATAGCGGATCCTGACGAATTTGATACCTTTAGAAGACAGATCGAAGAGAGACTCATTCAAGCCCACATGGAAGCTGACCTAAGATCGGGATGGGAAAGGCCCCTGTAGACCGCAAAGGCTTGGTTTTCCCTGAAAAATGACATGCGTCTTCGGATCCGCGGGGAAATTTTTCATCTTCAAGCAAGACGATATAAGTATTTTTATAATTAATTCAATAAGTTATGATTTAAGACCCAGTTTACAACTCAACTTAACCGGATATGTCACAGAACCTTGAAAGAATGCTGCGCATTTCCCCTTGACAAATCCAATGTTTATCGGATATTGAAAAAGAAAAAGGAGAAGACTGCCATGGCCCTCACGAAGAACGATCTTATGAATTCCTTGCACCAGCGGTTGAAACTTCGCAAATGTAAGTCTCTGGAACTCCTGGAGTCTCTCTTAGAAATCATGAAAAAGAGACTGGAGAGTGGTGAAGATGTCCGGATCAGCGGATTCGGGAAGTTCTCTGTCAAAGACAAACGTGAACGGAGAGGACGGAATCCGCAGAGCGGGGAAGATTTGATGTTGGAGCCAAGGAGAGTGGTGACGTTCAGATGCTCAGAGGTGTTTAGAGATAAGATTAATCGAGATAACGACTAGCTTCACGATCTCGCTTGTAGTCGGCTGGAGATCGATCAGACCATTAGGACTGTATAACTCTTTGAGCTGATCGGCCTGCGTGCAGGTTCAAGACCGAGTGTTAAACAATTTAATTACACGAAGAAGAAGGGTTGGCTATAGGAGGCCAACCCTTCTTTGATTGAAGTCATTTCACTCTCAGCAATGCCGGGGAAATATGATGATTATAGACTATGCGGTTTTGAGGGAGTATTCATTATCTCTTATTTTAGTGATTTTTATAAGGACAATATACGCGGCGATAGTCCCGAGGACTATGGATATAAGATCAATATAATCAAAGGTCCCGCGGATAAAGTAAGATTTGACAGCTTCCAATATCGGAATCCCATCAAACCAGTCAGGAAGATTCTTTAATGGTTGCTTTAGGTATTTTTGACCTAATTCAAAAACACTGTCTATGAGCAGCCAGCTCATGCAGATAAGACGATAGCCCCTTTTTCCACATGATGAGACCCCTGCTGTTAGCAGGATGAATGAAAACACATGTATAAAGTCAGGTAATGAGTGACCGACAATGCCAAAAAGGTTTGGGATACGGTTATGCATACTCAGGTCTTCACTGTATCTATTGACAAAGTATGTTTGATCAGGTGGTCGGTCAATATAGTACACCAGTGCACCGATCAGTAAAGCGAATAATCCGATAAGGATAAAATAGAAGTTCGCTTTATTGTTCCTGATTATCTTCATAGCCATGACATGTTTTTACAGTAGAGAATGGAATTGGCCATCTGATTTGTTCCCATAGCGCGGGCAGAATTGAATACTCTGCCCGGGTTAACGTGCATATATAAGGTACGGAATGATCAGACGGGAACGGGGGTATTTGGGAGAGTGACGGTGAATGTACTCCTTTCATTCAGCGTGCTTGTAGCAGAAATATGACCGCCATGGGCCTCTATGATAGCCCGCGCCCAGCTTAGACCGAGACCGGTACCCGGCTGTGACCGACTACGATCGCACCGATAGAACCGTCTAAAGATATGGGGCAGATCTTCCCGGGATATTCCTATGCCGTTATCATTGACAGAAACCACAACCTGATCTGCATCTCCTTCAATGGTAACGGTGATGGTTCCGCCGGCCGGTGTATACTTCAGGGCATTATCCAGAAGATTGGACACAACCCTTTGCAGTTTCTGATTATCCGCCCAAATAAACGTATGGTCAGACAACTTCTTGATGATCCTCGTATTTTTATCTTCGGCAATGGGTCTAAACAACTCACACGTTTCATCCACGATCTTTGAGATGTCGACCTGAGATATGCTCAGCTTTGAAAGGCCTGCTTTCGCCTCTGAGATATCCAGCATCGTGTTTATTATACCAAGCAGCCGGTCGCATTCTTCAACAATGCTTCCGGCCATGAGTTCATAATCCCGGTTGTCGTTGGCGCTTGTTATCGTCATCTCGGCAATGCCCCGTATCCTTGTGATGGGACTCCTCAGATCGTGGGCCATATTATCGGTGATTTCCCTCATCCCTGTGATCAGTGCTTGTATTCGCTCAACCATATTATTGAAAGTGGCTGCAAGCCGGTCTATCTCTTCACCTCTTCCTGTTATCGGAACCCTGCTGCTGAAGTCCCCACCGGATATCTGAATCGCTGTCCGTGTAACCTCCTCCACTCCCTTGAGGGCGCATCTGATCACGAACCACCCGATAAAGGTGGAATAGACAATGAGGACCGCCATGACTATGCCAAATTCCCTCCACCGCTTCTCTATTATCCGTTGAAGGCCTTCCTGTGATGTCCCTATTTGGAGAACCCTGTCGGGCCCGATGGCATGGGAAAGGATGCGTGCCTTATAGTGACTCTGAGGGAGGGGTAAGGTCTTGAAGGCATGCCCGGTTTCACGGTTGAAAACCCCCGTGAAAGTCGAACTCAAGTCCATATTCAGGGAAGAAGTATCCGAGGACGCGATTACCTCTCCGTTTGGGCCCAGGATACGGACAAACAATCTATAGAAGCTTTTCGTCTGATGATCAAAAAATCTCGTTAGGTTTTCCTCACTCATCCCTTTCACCGAATCTAAGAGGAGAGAGAGCTCTTTTGCCTCCGCCAAGAGCCCCAGATCAACATCTCGGTAATGGCCGGCATCCCTATGGAGGCGATAGCCCACAAAAGCCCCTAAAAAGGCCATGACGCTCAAGAAATACAAGAGGGTTAATCTGAAAACAAGTGTATGTCGAAGTCTAAGAAGCTTCTTTAATGGCATATCCCACTCCCCGGACGGTCTTAATCATTGTTTTGCCAAAGTCTCGATCGATCTTGTCTCTCAATCTGCACATCCGTGTTTCAACCACGTTTGTTTGAGGATCGAAGTTGTGTTCCCAGACATGCTCCATGATCATGGTCTTTGAAACGATCTTCCCTGTATTGCGCATGAGGTATTCAAGAAGCGCAAACTCACGCGGCTGGAGCTCGATATCCCTGCCTGCTCGAATTACTCTGCGGGAGATGAGATCCATGGACAGGTCCCCCACGGTGAGACGAGCAGGCTCGGAGACGCCGCTGGCCCTTCGTATCAGGGCCTGTACGCGGGCAAGAAGCTCAGAGAAGGCGAAAGGTTTGGTCAAATAATCATCGCCTCCGGTCTGGAGCCCCTTTACCCGGTCATCTACGGAGCGTTTGGCACTCAGGATGAGTACCGGTGTCTTGACCTTTTGAGCCCGAAGCTTCTCAATAAGTGTTAATCCATCGAGTTTGGGGAGCATAATATCAATGATAGCAGCATCATAGGGTTCGCTCAAGGCCATATGAAGCCCGCCCTCACCATCGGCAACATGGTCCACGGCAAAGCCCGCTTCCCTTAGCCCCTTGACGACAAAAGAAGCGATCTTCGAATCATCTTCGACGAATAGGACTCGTATGGTTTGCCTCCCTATTTCGACGTTTGGAAATCTCTCTGTCGCTTGTTCACCTTTAAGTCGGCCTAAGCATGCCCCGTTCATGGATTCATGAACGAACGTACTCTTCAGTGACAGAGGAACAAGAGCTAAGACCGGGATGGATGAGGAGGCTTGGGAGGTCAACTGAAAATCCCTGAAGCCTTAGCATTCTGTATTTCTTCTCTCAAAAGGTCCGGTATGGCAATTTAGTTAAAAAAAGAAAATCATCCGTTCCCTGGTATACGCAGATCGGACTTAACTTCTTGTAACAAAAGAAAAAATGGAAGTCAATAGGCTTGGGCAGAACTCCTTCAGCACAAACACGAACCACTCTTTCAAATACACCTTCAAAGGGGAAATATATAAGAGGGGGAAGATACATTTTGATGACTACCAAAATCTCGTTTTCTATGCTACTCTCCTATAGCTGAGTATCTGCTAGTATCGTATCCAAGGATTAACTTGAATAATAAGTACATGGTGCACAAATTCAAAGGGGGCATAGGGATCTCTTTTCAGTTCCACTACCCAAAAGACGCCCAAGCCTGTTACCGCCTCCAAAGAGGACAGCGTTCGGTGGACAGGCACAAGGAATGCCCGTCGCTGTGGGTA
>CAZFMX010000108.1:0-8324 GCA_964520425.1 uncultured Desulfobacteraceae bacterium | reverse complement strand
TGAGATATCATCTTGAGGGAACAGCCCATGCCTCATCTTATATTTGGTCCGCGAATATAGGATCCGGGGCACTTGACCATTGAGACTCACTGAGAAAAAGGTCCCATGGCTAGAACTTGAAATTCTATTAAGAATGTAAATTGATAGAGAGCTTGAAATGGCAAGAAAATTGACGTTTCATATTTTCCGGTACAACACAGAAGATCCCGATTCTGCTCCACATACTGATACCTTCATGATGGAAGAAAGGGAGAATATGACCCTGTTCATCGCTCTGACTCAAATCAGGGAGGAGCAGGATCCGTCTCTGCAGTTTGATTTTTGCTGTCGCGCCGGGATATGCGGCTCCTGCGCCATGGTGATCAACGGAAGGCCCGGTCTGGCGTGCAAGACTCTGACCAGAGAACTCCCAAAGGAGATCACCCTCATGCCCCTTCCGGTCTTCAAATTGATCGCGGACCTCTCTGTGGATACGGGCACCTGGTTTCGGGCTATGAACGAGAAGGTGGGCTCCTGGATTCACACAAGCAAGGAATTTGATCCTGGCGCCAGCGAAGAAAGAATGGACAATGCCCTGGTGGAAGAAATCTATGAATTGGAACGGTGTGTTGAATGTGGTTGTTGTGTGGCCTCATGCGGGACAGCCAACATGAGGGAAGACTTTGTCGGAGCCGTGGCCATGAATCGGATCGCGCGGTTTATGATGGACCCCAGAGATGAACGCACCGCAGATGAGTATTTTGAGATTATAGGCACGGACGAGGGTATCTTCGGATGCATGGGGCTCCTTGCCTGTGAAGATGTCTGTCCAAAAAATATTCCCCTTCAGGACCAGCTCGGTATCCTTCGCCGAAAAATGGGCTGGAATGCTGCAAAACACCTCTTTCGGTTCGGCTCCTCGTGAATCATTGGAGAATCGTAAGGCTTGCCCAAAACTCCTCATTCATCTGAACATGTTGTTGTCATCGGCGGGGGTGTCATCGGGGTGGTAACCGCCTATTATCTAGCCAGAAAAGGATGGCGTGTGACCCTCGTGGAACAGGATATCCTGGGTCATGGAAGCTCCTGGGGTAATTGCGGGCTTCTTCTCCCCAGCCACGTACTCCCCCTCAATTCAATGGACAACCTTATAAGCGGCCTGCGTTGGATGCTCAGGCGCGACGCCCCTTTGTATATCCGACCGAGCCTAGATATCAGGCTTTTTCAGTGGTTGCTGCGCTTTGTCCTGCAATGCACACCCACAGCCGTTGATCAGGCAGCCACCGCCCGTGCGGCGATGTTGAACAAGGCCTGTGAGTTGTTCGAGGACCTTGTTCTTGAAGAGGACATCCGTTGTGAATGGCAGCGTAACGGAGCGCTTTATCTGTTTCGTGATGAGAAAGCCTTTCAGCATTTCAAGGTGACGAATGAAGCCGTCCGGAAGTACAGTGCGGGTTGTCTGTCGATTTCATCCATTGAACTAAAGGAAAGAGAGCCGTCTGCCCAATCTTCAGTAGCCGGGGCCTGGCTCGATCCGGGGGCGGCATGGCTTCGTCCGGACAGGTTCATGAATGAAATGGCATGTGTGCTCGGTAAACGCGGTGTCACCATCATGGAAAAGACGGGGTTTATTGCGTTTCGTACCGAAAATAGACGGGCCGTCTCTGCCGTCACCTCCGATGGTGACGTGGCCGCGGATGCCTTTGTTTTGGCTACCGGGGCCTGGACACCTCAGCTCTCTAAAACAATGGGTTGCAGGTTGCCCATTCAGCCGGGAAAGGGCTATTCCGTGACCATGCCTGTGTTGGAGGATGGTCCCAAGGTCCCGTGTCTCTTCGAAGAGTTGGGGGTTGTTGCCACCCCCTTTCAGAGTGGATTTCGGTTGGGAGGGACCATGGAGTTCGCAGGTTATGACCCTGAGTTGAACAGGACACGACTTCGGGCCCTGTTGAGAGGGCCTCGAGGGTATCTCAACGCGAAGCAATATGGCCCTGTGGATGAGGAATGGTATGGCTGGCGGCCCATGACCGTCGACGGTTTGCCTTTCATCGACAGTCTGCCTCGCTTTGATAATGTGATGGTTGCTGTGGGCCATAATATGTTCGGCATCTGTACGGCCCCGTCAACGGGTCGCCTGGTGGCCGAGATGTTGAGTGGAGATTCTCCTCACATCGATCCCCTACCCTATCGTATCTCCCGTTTGCGCGTCTAAAATTCGGATTATTTTAATGAAAGATGGGAAACAAGGCTTCAAGGTGTTCTGAGCTGATGTGCATTTTCAAAAAACAAAGAGTGCGCACAAAACCTACGAATCAATGTGGAGATGACCTCTTTTGTTAACTCCAGCTAATCCTATATTCGGTAACCGGATCTCCTTTTGCCATTGATCTCGGAATATCAATCTCTATATCTTTGCATCCCGTTATTTCCAGGGCTTTTTCAATCCATCCTCCTATCCTTTTCTCGATGATTACGTGAGGTGAACCAAACTCAGTAATATAGAGGATAACCGATTTACCGGAC
The DNA here is from genome assembly GCA_964520425.1 of uncultured Desulfobacteraceae bacterium. Classification (GTDB taxonomy): domain Bacteria; phylum Desulfobacterota; class DSM-4660; order Desulfatiglandales; family HGW-15; genus JAFGFY01. The sequence goes on along the minus strand of CAZFMX010000108.1, from coordinate 5,822 downwards.
GCCTCTATAACCTCGATTTTCGAAGGATGGTAAAAAGTGGATAATATTCTACCGGCTCTTTGTATCAAAAAGGCAGGATTTAAAACTCTTACGAATACTTTATAAATACCATGGAGAGCCGTATCGGCACTGTATCGGCCAAGTTCCCATGCCCCGTCTTCTGCGGAATTGAATATCAACGCGCCGATCCTTTGAGTAGGAATGACAGCCGCTGAATCGATTGGATACCAATTCGTGGCATCAATTGGATTCGTAAATATCTCCTTAGATTCTTCAGGTAAGCTCTCGATTCACTCATCGAATTTATGAGCATGTAGTTTTGTAACATATTCCCGAATCGACTTTACGGCAGAACCTTTGATTTCCATGTCTTTGTTAGTTGGTAATTCCGCTGATTTTTCGAAGTATATGAGGTTGGTCCTTGTGTGTCAAGAAGAAAGCCACCCCATCATGTAGTGGTCAGCCCATGTTTTGATTGACTGAATTAGAATCCTTATGCCCTGCAGTTTTTATATGGTAAAATATGAAATGGATGATATAAGATAAAGTATATCTAAACTCATTTCATTGACTCTAGCCCTTCAGTTAGGGAGGGGACATGGTTTTTTGTCAGGAGTTGAGCCCGTATCAGGATGAATCCGTCTATCTTGGTATGGGTTTTTTTTGAGTGAGTACTCTTTCCGCATAGCGGAAAGCCTCAAGCAGCCCCCTCGAAGGGGGCTCAAAGGATAGAGGCTTTTCTGTTGTGACTGGCGGGAGGACGCCTTCTTTTCGTGACTTATCTGTGGGGGAAGCCCTGGCTTCCCGTCTCAAAGAGACGGGAAGAACAGCGGAGGGGGCAAGTTTCCCTCGCAGATAAGTCATTGAAAAGACCAGACCGGGAGCCTCGGAACGGAAGAAAAGCCTCTGCCCTTTGAGCTTATCTCCTTGTACTAAGAAACCATTCGTTTCTCGCCGGAACGGTAGAACCTTTCCGGGGCCACTGCCAGATGCGGTGGGTTTAGATCACAACTAAGCGGAAGGATCCTTTTCATTTCATAATAGGAGGGGAGGAATGACGGATTACTGTATCGTAGTAACTGGCGGAGGGAATTCTCGTTTCTTTTTCCTCGAATCCGCTTCAATTCCGGAAATCGAATCCAGCCCAAAACTGGTTGAGTGTGAGAGGCTGGTTAATCCGGAAAAGGGGTTGGCAGAACGTGAACTTTACACTGACTCAAAGACAGGCAGAGGACGTGCCCCCCATGGAGGTCCGGCACACGGATATGATGACCATCGCTCACAATACGAAGAGGAATCTGATCGACGTTTTGCCCGCAAGGTCATGAAGGAAGCAAAACGATTCACAAGAGAGAAACAGGCTCGCTGTATTGTTCTTGTGGCCCCGGCACGGACGATGAGGCTGTTTCGACAGGATCTGAACATCATCAGGGAGCACGGCATAAAAGTACGGGAATTGGTCAAGGATATGAGCAAGTTCTCTTCCCGCCAAATTCATAATTACCTTGCCAAGGAAGCCTTGGTACCGGCGTGCCGGATGCCGAGAAGAAAAAAGTAGCTGAGATCTTCGGCTGGTCGGGATTCTCTTTCTGACTCGGTGAATGTTGGAAGGTGATTGAGTTGAAATTCCGAATAGTCGTCTTGACAAACCGCATACCAGACAATAGGTTTTATAAGAGAGAATAGCCCTGAGTGAATATCAGATTGACGCATTAGACTTGCCGGCGCGGCATTTTTGATTTGCATAAGCAGAAGTTTTGATATACAATAGTCTTCAAAGATACGATAATATATCAGTATGATTTAGATATTCAGCTATCTCCGCTCGATACAGCTATTCTTCATCTGATTTGCCTTTCCCAGTTTTTTCGTTTCATTAGGAAGAAGTCCAAGAACTGCTACGATAAACTGAGGACAAATGTAAGCCTGATATAGAGGCATTTGCGCATCGATGTTCGAAGACATTCTTGCGGTTGGGTTTACGTACAGAACGAGACCTTTAAAAAATGTTCAATTTTGTTCAAGATCAAGAAAGGCTAAAATTATAACCACAGGAATACTTTTAAGTATTTCGAGGATTAGAATTTAAGCCTGACGCCGAGATTGGGCAAAGGGGGGCATTTTTCAAAGGTCTCAGGACAAGGACCAAGGCAGTCTAAGCGGACCGGCTAAACAACAGCACACAAAGGAAATAGACGAGAATGGAAGAGTCACAAAGGGCTAAGATTGAAGCTAAATTGAAAAGGATGCTCGAACTTCAAACTCAATCACAGAAAAAAAACAAACGTGTCAAAAACGTCCCTTATGGTACGAGGGTTATACGTCTTCGAAAAGGTTCACCTGATAAACACATCATCTAAGACACCCACCCCGCCTCCTTTGCCAGAAGCTTCACCCGTGCCTCCAGGTTTAACATGTAGGCGGACAGCGGCTGCTTGAATCCGGTTCTGGGGTCCCAGTCGATTTCCTTGACACGCTGAATAGTGCGCCCGATATCACCTCCATTCTGGGACAAGAATTCAAGGACCATCTCCTTGAACTCCATGGCTTTATGTAGACTCTCACGGAGAAACTCACGGGCTGTCGGCCCTATGAGTGCCATATGATGGGCCTGGCACAGCACCTCCACTTCGAGTCCTGCCAAACGACGCAGGGAGTCTTCATAAGCCTGGTAGTCTACCAGGAACTCGGTGGCGATATGGCCATTATGAAGCCTTAATCCACCGGCCTCGCCACAAAAGAGTATTTTTCGCTGAGGGACATAGTAGCTGAGGCAACCTCGGGTATGTCCCGGCGTGGCGATGATCTCCACACTCAGGTTGTCGGCTAATCGTACTGTGTCCCCGTCAGCCAAGACCCTCTCAACCTCAACGGGCAAAAACTCCTCCTCTTCGGCGCGAGGCATGCCCTGTTCGATAAGAGAGTCGGTAGCTTCTCGGCTCAGTTCGCTTATGAGTTTGATGACGTTGGGCCGATGCAAAACGACCTGGGTCTGTGAAGAGGCGCACACGGTCAGGTCAGGGTAGATTGTCTTGAACCATCCAGCACATCCGGCGTGGTCGTAGTGGGAGTGTGTGAGGAAAAGAAAGCGAGGCGAACGCCCCTGAAGAATTGCGGCCAAGTCGTCGAGATATGCCTGGGCCAGCGCAGTGAATCCGGAATCAAACAACACCGGCTGGGAGCTGTCCAAGAGATAGACCGGCCCGACCGGATGTCCCAGTGAGTACAGATCGGGAACCAACTCCCCGGCGCGGTGTATAATCCTCTCTGATTTCATATCATCCCCAGTGACTTGGCAGCGTAAGACAAAAAGGATCTATTTGCAAGCAGGATGATGTGGTTCGGATAGACCCCACTGTGCTAAGAGGAAGGGAAGGCTCAGCGTAAGCCTGGAAGTTTAAGCCAGTCTTTCGATCACGGTGAAAAGCTCGTTTACCTTGATAGGTTTGGATACATAGTCATCCATACCCGCAGCAAGACATTGCTCTCTATCTCCCTTCATGGCATGGGCCGTCATGGCCACAATGGGAATATGACCTCCCTTCTCCTTTTCTCTCCTACGAATAAGCCCAGTGGCCTCAAAACCGTCCAGATCAGGCATCTGGACATCCATAAGAATGAGATCAAAGTATTCCTCCCTTAGGGCATCGATCGCCTCTTGGCCATTAGAAACGACAGACACAAGATGCCCCCGCTTTTCAAGTATCTTTATCGCCAGTTTTTGGTTTACGGCGTTGTCTTCCGCGACAAGGACCCTAAGCCTCCTACGGGCCTCCTGTATAGTATGGCGAGTAATCACAGATCCTTCTTTTACTTGAGGACGGTCCATGGCCAGCATGATCCCATCAAGAAGCTCCGACTGCTTGACCGGTTTTACCAGATACCCTCCTATCCCAACATTCTTGCAGCGCTCAGAGTCCCCTTTCATGCCCACAGATGTCAGCATAATGATCCGCAAATCGGAATTGTTCGGGTCTTCTCTGATCCTGCGGCCTACCTCAAATCCATCCATATGGGGCATTTGAAGATCAAGAAGCACCAGTCGATAGGGCCGTCCGGCACTGTGTGCTTTCTCCAATTCAGCAAGAGCTTGATTTCCATCTTCAACTGTAACAGGTTCAAAACCCCACGAAGAAGTCATTTCGCGAAAGATGATGCGATTAGTGGCATTATCGTCTACGATCAGCACAGACAGACCTGACATATCCTGATTTTTCAATGAGTATGCTTCAGTTATTTCCTTATCACTCAATTGAAAACGGGCTGTAAAATGGAAGGTGCTTCCTTTTCCCACCTGACTTTGCACCCAGATATCCCCTCCCATCAGTTCTACGAACTCCTTTGAGATGGTCAAGCCCAGGCCCGTCCCCTCGTATTTTCTGGTGATTGAGGCATCTGCTTGCTGAAAACTCTCAAATATGCTGTCCAGCTTTTCAGAGGGAATTCCCACACCGGTGTCTGAGATCATGAAATGAAGAAGAATGGATGCTTCGTTTTCTTCTTCGATCTTTACATCCAGGCCGACTTCTCCATCTTCAGTGAATTTAATAGCGTTGCCCAAAAGATTGACAAGGATCTGTCTTAACCTCGATGGATCCCCTACCAGAGCATTGTTGACTTCAGGCCTGATTCGACAGGTGAGTTCAAGTCCGGCTTGCCCTGCCTTGACCGCTACGGTTTGAATGGAATGCTCTATCGTTGTACGCAGATCAAAATCGATCTCTTCCAGTTCCATTTTCTCTGATTCGATTTTTGCCACGTCCAGAACATCATTAAGAATGGACAGCAGGGAGTTGGCCGATGTGTTGACCGTTTCCAGATACTCGCGCTGTTCCCCGTTGAGGGATGTGTTCAGAACCAATCCTGTCATGCCGATGATCCCATTCATAGGAGTACGAATCTCATGACTCATATTGGCCAGGAACTGACTTTTAGCTATATTGGCCTTCTCGGCCGCGATCTTTGCCTCACGCAGCTCATGCATGTAGGCTTCCTTGCGTTCGTAGAGGGTCCCCATGGCATAGGCGGTGACCACTAGAATGCCAGCCCAGACGATGATGTCATACCATCGACCCTCAATAAATACGTGTTCCGGGCTTCCGACGAACAGGTCCGCGTTGTAATAGGCAAGAAGCCCCACAAGAAAGACACTGGCAAATGCTGCTAGGGTAGCATAGCGGCGGCCATAATAATAGGCGGCAAACAGTGTGGGCCAAGTGTAGAACCCTAAGACCATACGTTGAGTGGTGACGAGATTATTGATGAATACAGCAACGATTATCATGGACAAAATGAGCCATAGTTCCTTGCTCATTTTGGGCTGTACCCTCTGCGCCACTGATCCTGTACCTGTATGTATTTCTCTTATTGTCTTATCTCGCATCTTTAATCTCCCTCTCCTCGATTCCAAGCCTCCCGATCGTCACCCCGAAAAGACACCATGACCCTTCACAGATTTGAAAAGGTTTTACAGTCGGGGCACTTATTAACTGGAAGAGCTGTATCCTGCCTATTTAGGAGCAATTGCCGTGCCATGAAAATGAGACTCGATTTTCCTTAAATTTCCATATATTACAATAGGTTAGCAACCTGATGAACTGTGGGGCAATGACAGGGAAAATCTATGCCAACTCTTTTGGGAAGCTCCGTGCAAAAGAGTGGCAAAGGATTACATAGTATCCGGGGAAAATCCATAATCGGTCTCGAGATTGTACAGAGTTTACGCCAGGCGTAAAGTTAGGTTTCACAACGGATAAAACAATGGATAACCTGAATTTTGCACGCAATATACCTGTTGAAGGTTTTAGACTCCTGTTTTTATG
>CAZFMX010000107.1:0-8648 GCA_964520425.1 uncultured Desulfobacteraceae bacterium | reverse complement strand
TTCGGCTTTAGACCCGTGGCTTTGCGTCCCCGCCTTTAGACGGGTTTGCCCTTTCGAGATATGTGTTGATTTATTTAATATTATGTGTTCAGAGCAATACTTATGCCACAAGCTTACGGATGTATTTTTTTTGGTTATGCTAAATTATATTTTGCTCAATTATGTTAAAATAATGATTCATGGCCGTCTATGGGGCGATAATGTAGGTTTGTTTTTGTATACATGAGTGCACGCAATGTCACTGTCCCACACCAGAGATCTCTTACATGTCGTTTTTATGTATATTATTGGAAAGACAGGTGCTTTGCACAAAAGGGGGGCTTTCAGGATAATGAAGCTCTCTCAAGAGGAGTAACGTTTCTTTATCTCCCATTCGTCTCCCTCAGAGAGATTAGTCGACTTATTGGAAAATCTCATGAACTAATCGAGTCAAATGAGTTCATTGAGCACATCCCTCAGAGGGGAGAGTCCTGGGTCATTGAGATCATCGAGAAGGTATCGCAGGGATCTCAGCGCTGGAGGTATATAAGCCTCGAAGAAGGGCTTATATTGCACTTTGCTAAGATAGGAAAAGGCCCCTAAGATTTGTAGATTTCTCTGAATAGCCAGATAAGGGTAAAATCTCTTGAAGCGATCAACCGATTCGGGACAGTGATCATCAAGGCGAAACAAATAGTGATGGTATACATGATCCATTTCGTTCATGGAGAGCTGAGTGTAAGGATCAATAAGAAGAGATGCCAAATCATATCCAAGGGGCCCAAGACGCCCTCCCTGCCAGTCAATGATCCCGATCTTATTGTCCTTTCTTATCATGATGTTTCTTGATTGAAAATCGCGGTGCAGAAAGAAATGACTTTCAGCATTGGAAGCCATTTCAGCCAGATGATCAAAAGGTGCTTTCAGTTCAGGCCAATTCATTTTCAGTCCAAGGTATTTGTGAAGAAAGGCGTCTCTAAAGTAATCCGATTCATATCGACGCATTACTACCTGGTCATACCTCTTAGTCTGACAACACCATGCCGTATCAAATCTTTCAACTCCTGAAGTCTGGAGCTGGAATAGAATCTCTACGACATCTTCATAGAGTGAATCTCTTGTCTCAGATGCCAAAGCGGCAGTCTGTAAATTGGTTTCTCCAAAATCCTCAAGAATAAAGCGGCCTTTGTCTAAATCAACGCAATGTATTTCGGGTATCGGGAGCCCATTTTCGAAAAGGTGCCTCCCAATCATCAGAAAGGCGAGATTCTCTCGCTCCGAGTAATCGTCTCGTGGAGGGTTTTCCATCCCGATGAAACTGACATCATGCTGATAGAGCGAAATGCGCCAGAAAAGCCTTTGAGAACCATCGCTCGGAATGGAGTTGAGTTCGATGTTGTCAACTGAAAAACCGATATCTCTAATGAAGCCGGAGAAAAATGCTTGAAGCTCAGGATTAGGAATGATCATATCAATATACTTCTTGGAAAAGATCTCTGTTCACAGTCCTGTCCGATGTCACAATACTGTCCACAACTTTTATACCCTGCTTAGCCCTAATACCATCCCAGAGGATCGAGCCTCTGATTTCCACGCTTTCTTCCAGAGTTGCTCTTTCTCCTATTACGGCCCAATCTCTGAGCGTGACGGAGGGGGCGATTTGACACTCAGGGGCTATGGAAAACCCTGTTTGGTCCAGCAAATCCTTGTTGACCTGTTTGTAACTGTCCAACGTTCCTATGTCACTCCAATAATGTCCTTCGGTGATATAGTATCTGATCTCCTTCCCTGAGCGGATCAAGGTAAGGTAGCAATCTATGATATTTGAAAAACCTTTATCGGGGATATGGGTTAGCAATTCCGGGCCCATGATGTGGATACCTGTAAAGGCCAGACGCCCCGGGGTGTTGTACGGGGTTATATCGGTGATCCTCCCGGTATAGTCTATACTAATCTGATTATAAGGTTCGCGATCATGGAGGATCAGGGTCACCAGTCCTTTTGATTCGTTATGAACTTCATATGCCGGGCCCAAATCGATGTCTGTCAGGACATCGCTGTTGAAGACAATGAATGGTTCATCATCCCAAAACCCTTCCGTATTCTTGATCGCGCCGCCCGTGCCGAGAATCTCAGGTTCCACTCGAACATCAATCTTGAGGCCAAAGGGCTTGCCTCCATCAAGAAAGTCCACGATTTGGCTGTAATGATGATGGGTATTCACAACGATACCCTCCGTTCCGTATCCCTTGAGATACTCGATGGCCCTTTCAATTATAGGTCTATTGACTACGGGAACGAGAGCTTTTGGCCTTTTGTCAGTCAGGGGTTTAAGACGCGTTCCAAGACCAGCAGCAAGAATCATGGCTTTCATGATAAAATCCGTTTATAAGGATCCTTCTCTTTAACACGATTGATGCGAAGAAAAAACACATTATGTCATATGGCTCCTCTTTTCTGCAATCTTTCGCCACGAAATCGATCAAGAGAGTTGGCCCTTTATTCTTTCATTGAGCAAGGTTTTTGATTGCATTCATCTCGTGGAAATCACTATGATAGGTCATTGAAAAAAGAGAAATCTTCCTTAACAATCGGAGGAGAGTTCATTGAACACAACGCTTGATCTTTCTGAAGTCAACCCAAGGATCGGACAGCTTTTTATGGTGGGTATGCCGGGCCCTCAAATGGACGAGGATACGGGAGACCTGATCCGTGATTACAATGTGGGCGGGGTGGTCCTTTTCTCTCGAAATATTGAGGGACCTATGCAGCTGACAACCCTCTGCCAGGACCTCCAGGATACGGCCATGGAGTTCCATGGTCTACCTCTCATCCTGGCTATAGATCAGGAAGGGGGCAGAGTGTCCAGGTTGAAGGAGCCTTTTACTCAATTCCCAGGGAATACGGCCATGGGACAAGACACAAAGCCACTAGAAAAGGCAATGGAATTCGGCAGTGTTACGGCGAATGAACTGAAATTGGTCGGTCTCAACATGAATTTTGCCCCGGTGCTGGATGTTCAACGGGGTGAAACTGAAAAACACCTTCAAGGACGAACCTTTGGAAAAGATGTCAAGATGGTATCCAGACTCGGAAAGACCGTTGTGAGATCTCTTCAAGAACACGGTATTCTGGCAGTGGCTAAGCACTTTCCGGGCCTGGGATGCAGCAGCGTTGATCCGCATTTTGAGCTGCCCAGAATAGAGTTGGATATGAAAGAGATTGAAGAGATCAATCTTCCTCCGTTCCAGGCTGCGATAAACGTTGGTGTTTCAGGAATCATGTCCTCCCACGCCATTTATCCTGCTCTGGATCCTGAGCGACCTGCTACTCTTTCGCCCGTAATATTGACCCAGCTGTTGAGAGAAAGTATGGGTTTTAAAGGACTGATCATTACCGATGACCTGGAAATGGGAGCCATAGCCAAACACTGGGGCATTGCGGAAGGAGCGGCTGCTGCTTTCGAAGCTGGTGCCGATATACTGCTTGTTTGCAAAGATCAAAGGAGAGTTCTGGAAGGGATTGAACTCTTACGGGGAAGACTTCTTCAAGGAGAGATTTCGTCTCAGAGACTGGATCAGTCAAACGAGAGGATCATGAAATTGAGATCCGATTTACTGGACCGCATGGAATATGTGATGACAACGAATATCAAGGAGTATTTCAACCTATAAACCCTATCGCTGCATAGAAAACATGACAAGGGATTCTAGAAAGCAATAATAACAAGGATCTTGACGTAAATAGAGACGATTTTAGGAAATCACATAATGTGAATTCCGGATTAGTTCATTCAATTTGTCATGTTTTCTACCCTCCCGCTTTCTCTGAAGCTTTGGCGGGGCAGGTCGGGAAAGTTGGAGATACCGCATTTCCTTTGTTGCCTGCCGGGTCGAAGCCTTGGCGAAGGCCGGTCAAGGGTTCGCGGTAGTTTACTACAGCTTCGCCCATGACGCTGCGGATCTGCAGCATCCTCAACTTTTGCAGCGTTAGGGTAAAGTTGCCTTAGGATATTACATCCGATCCGCGCGACGCCTGCTTCGAAGCCGCCTATCACCTTCCGGAGGAATCCTATCCCTTCCTTTAAGCATTAGAGTGACAATAAGGATGAGGATAAGAAAGGCTTGGAAAAGACCAAGCACGGCTTCAAGGATCTTCTGATTCATGACGATTAGGGCGCTAAACCCTAGACATGTCGACATGGTCAGAATGACGAACACCGTTTCCTTTCGGGTAAATCCCAAGAAGAGAAGCCGGTGATGTAGATGATCCTTGTTGACGCAAGTCAATAGTCCCAAAAGATTTTCGGCTTTTCGGTTTATGATCCGTGAAAAATTGACATAAACCATATCAAAGATGAGGATACTGAAAACGAGGATAGGAGCTGTGAAAGAAACGAAATGACTCGTGGCAGACCACTCTCCTGATATGGCCAAGGCAGCCAGGGAAAAGCCTAGGAATGTACTTCCCGCATCTCCCAGAAAAAGTAGAGCTGACCCCTTTATTCTGAAGTTGTAGGGTATGAACCCGGCGCTTGCCCCCAAGAGGGCGACAGCGACCCAGCCCAAGGCAGGTTGTGCGGTCTTAAAAGCGATGAGTCCCAGGAATAGGGCGATGACTACAGATATACCGGATGCCAATCCGTCTATTCCATCAAAGAAGTTCAAGGCATTGGTCAAACCCACAATCCATAGCACGGTAAGAGGAACATTGATAATAGGGGCCCAAGACTTACCGTAAAATAAAGTGATGTAAATTTCTCCCCACACGATAACCAAAAGAGAAATCAATATCTGCAGAATAAGTTTCAGAGAAGCGGGAAGGGGGTGAATATCATCCCACAGCCCCATAAGGAAGATGAGGGTTGCTCCAAACAAAAGGATCTTCATGTCAGGAAGAAAGACATCATTCACCAAAAGGGATACGGAGAAACCTAGGTAGACGGCTAGCCCGCCAAGAAGTGGGGTGGGTCGATCATGTATTTTTCGCCAGTTGGGATTATCCAGGATGTTGAATTGAAGGGCGAGTCGTCGGCAAAAGGGGGTTAGGAAATAAGCAACAAGGAAGGAGAGAAAAAGAAGGTATTGCCATCTCAGCCCTTCATTAAAATAGAGTCTTCTGATCCATGGGCAGAGAAAAAATAAGAGGCAGATGCCTATGAATGTATGCCAAAGTATCTTAGTTTTCAATAGCAACCCCCTTCCTGGTCAAGAGTTCCTGATACACTTTGTCGATTGACTGTACCATGATATCGGCGCTGAACTGTTCCTGGATCATTTTTCGCCCCTCTTTTCCCATCTTGCTGGAAAGCACGCTATCACTGAGAATCTGTTCCAGAGCGTTAGTCAGTCCTACCACATCTCCGGGTTCTACCAATAGGCCGTTGATTTGGTGTTTGACCAGATCCGGAATGCCCCCCACACGACTGGCTACGACCGGTTTTTCCATGGCCATGGCTTCCAGCAAGACTCTACCCATCCCCTCGAAAAAAGAGGGCAAAACAGCGACATCGAAGGTGGAAAGGATCTCGGAGACATCCATCTGAAAACCGGTAAAAAGAACAGAGTCAGAAAGCTCATTGTTATCTACAGACCTTTGTAACTCCCCATATAGGTCTCCCTCGCCTACGATGGCAAGCTTTACATTATGGAGTCGTTGCTTCAGTGCCTTAAATGCTTCTATCAGGGTAATGTGCCCTTTCCCTTCCCATAGTTTGGAGACGATTCCGATGACAAGATCTTCCTTTTTCAGCCTCCACTTCTCTCTATTCTTCATTTTGACATCCGCCGTTACAGGACGGAATTGATCCAATTGGATGCCGCTGTATATCTTTTCAATTTTTTCTCTGTCCGTGATCTTTTCTCTCAATGCCCAGTCAATAAGGGGCTGGGAGATAAAGATCATTTTATCGCACCAATGGGATCCCAAGCGCTCCAGGTAGCGGAAGAGAATCTGTCGCCAGAGAGGTTCTTGATCGTGGAAGGCAAAACCGTGAACCGTATGGACGATCACGGGGATACCAGCTAACATAGCGGCCAAACGACCCAAAAATCCACATTTGGAATTATGGGTATGAACGATATGATAGGGATTCCTCTTTAGGAAACCTGTCAGGTCGAGAAGAGACAATGTGTCTTTCAGGGGGGAGATGGGCTGGACCAGGTGCTCAAATGGCCAAACCTTCATATGGTTATCCTCGACGAGTTGAATAAGCCGCCCTCCAGGGGCACATGCCAACTCAACCTCATAGATGTTTTTGTCCATTCCTTGCATGCTGAGGAAGGTATTGATTCCAGATCCGCTTATAATGGGTAGGGTGTGTATGTGGAGAACCCGAATCATTTTGTCATTGAGTCTTCTTCAAGCCTTAATGGTTTGAGTGGTTTGAGAGATAACCAAATGCATCTTCAATTCGTAGTGTTTTAGATGAGGATGACTCCTCTTAAGCCTTCTGAACGCTTTCAGCCGTTTCCTCTAATTCTATCATTCATTTCAATCAATTGGAATGAATTTGTTTGGAATAGCAAGAAATTGAATGTCTTTTCGTCGTGGATTTAGTGTCGTGTCTCAGAATTAACTTGAATAATAAGTACCTGCTGCACAAATTCAAAGGGGGCATGGGGATAGACGCCCGAGCCTGTTACCGCCCCCAAAGAGGACAGCGTTCGGTGGACAGTCACAAGGAATGCCCATCGCTGTGGGTACATTGTTCGTGGGGCTGCTTCATAATATACAAAATTATGGTGCCGTTCCACGACCTCTAGATAGATGGTGGTGAAACTGAAAAGAGATTCCCATACCCTCAACATGTCATAGAACCGGCTAAAATTGTGGAAGGCATTTCTGAGACACGACACTAGACATTTTCATGAATAATCTTGGTCACAACTACGATTTTTTCTGATCTCTCTATATGTCTCGCCGCTCAGGCTGTTACATCAGCTCTCTAACCTTGCCAAAAAAGTAAAGTATTCGTCCAGAATTGAAATAAGAGACTCAGAGTCTTTGATCTTTGTTATCTTTTCCCTAAATTGACTACTATGAGCGAGACCCTTTGTATAGCGGAGAAGGATTCCCCGCATGGGTAAGGCCGCTTTATGCTCCCCCATGAAATCCGAGAGGAGTGAGAAATGGCTCATGATTAACGCTCGGCGCTCTGTAAGATCAGGCGTTTCTACTGGAAGTCCTTTATCCAGTTGTAGAATCTGCTTGAATATCCATGGATCTGCGATGGCGGCCCGTCCTACCATGACTCCGTCGCATCCGGTCTGGGCTTTCATTTCTATGGCGTGGAGAGGTTCACGTACATCGCCGTTCCCAATGACGGGGATCTTCACTTGTGACTTGACACGGCCTATCATATCCCAATCAGCATGTCCCGAATATTTCTGGGTGACAAAGCGGGCATGAAGGGTGATGGCGTCGGCGCCACAGTCCTCCACAATATGGGCGACTTCACAGGACACAGGTTTATCTGGAGACCAACCGGTTCTGATTTTTACGGTTAAAGGAACATGGCAGACCTGGCGAACAGCGGAGACGACCTTCTCGAGGTTCTTGAGATCTCGAAGAAGGCCCGCGCCGGCGCCGGTCTTAGTGACCTTTTTAACGGGACATCCCATATTGATATCCACAAGATCGGCCCCTGATTCAATAACAATCCGGGCGGCCATCGCCATGGTTCGCGGTTCTGCCCCGAATATCTGAATAGCGAGGGGTTTTTCTTCAGGAAGACTCCTGAGATAGGTTAAAGAGGCTCTGTTGTTAAGTGATAATCCCACGGCACTAATAAGTTCGGTAGACACAAGCGCGGCCCCCATGCGTTTGACCATAAGACGAAATGGCAGATTGGTGATTCCGGCCATTGGCGCCATAATGAGCCAATTTTCAAGTTGTAATGAGCCAATTTTCATCATAGATATCACAAGTCTACTTTTATCGGGCAATAAAAACAAGTATCATCGCGCATGCATGTTTGTCCCTACTATTCGAGTTCATGATCGGAAGTGAAAATTCGGGAAAGGTTTCGCCACATTTCTTCACTTTAATACCAATCCGTTTTACTGCACCCACAGATTCTCATGAGGAGCTATTTTTTTAAGGGTGAAGGGAGTGTCGGTATTCTACACAGAGAGCATGTCCATGAAAATGGAATAGACTGCAAGCCCCCACAAAACGATCGCCAAGATTAGGTTTACTAGGACAGCAGCACTACCCAGGTCTTTTGCATATTTGGCGAGTTCATTATATTCGGGTGAAACCATATCGACGATAGCCTCAATAGCCGAGTTGATCAGTTCAACAAGGAGGACGATTGTATTCACAACCAATAGGATAATCTTGAAAAGGAGGGATATGGGTAGGAAAAACAGCAAAATCAGGAGGAGGATATAGAGGATTATTTCTTGACGAAAGGCTTCTTCATTCTTGAAGGCGAATCGTAACCCGCTTAAGGAATTGATGAATGCCGCCCAGATTCTAGTCAGGCCTGTTTTTTTTGAAGGTACCTGGTTCATCATTATCTGGGAGTCCTTTGTATATGGTTCCCACTCTTGGCGAAAACCACGAATGTTAATCGTTGTTGCGGGGAGGAGTTACAACGTCACCTTTACCCAATTAACTGAGGGGTGGTCATTATTATACTCCATCCAAGATGTATTTCACATGAG
>CAZFMX010000106.1:0-8797 GCA_964520425.1 uncultured Desulfobacteraceae bacterium | reverse complement strand
CTATCCGGCCTTGGATATGGCAGGCCTCAACCGGATGCAATACAATGCCTGGGTCAGAATCATTCCCCTGCGATGTTTGGGCTCCATGAATCTGGTATGGATCGCGGACGCCATGTCTAAGGGTATCGACGGTGTCCTTCTTTTGGCATGTCAGCATGGAGATGATTACCAGTGTCATTTTATTCGGGGAAGTGAGTTATCGAATATCCGGTTGAGCAAGGTGTCGGAAACCCTGGATCGGCTTGCTCTGGAATCAGAGAGAGTGCGGTTCGAGAATATTTCCATTACCGACTATAATAAACTCCCCACTCTCCTGGATGAGTTTGCAGAGGCCCTAGAAGAAATAGGGGCGAATCCCTTCAAGGGGTGGTAATCCCTAAACAATGTGTTTAGAGGTTCATAAAACGTATCAAGAGTAAGGGCGTTTGTATAAGGCCTGGATTTGTGCCTCGTACATGGAATGATGGAATGGTGGAACAATGGAATGTTGAGGATCTCGTTTCCCCAGAACCCATTATTCCAGAGTTCCATTATTCCAATATTCCACCGCGGAGCGAAGTTCCGCGCAAGAAACCTGATGTGATCAGGAGGTAAACGTATGAGTGTCAGAGTTGATCCGAGTTTGATGAAAGACCTAAAGGAGTATGGGCTGAAAGACGCGAATAAGTGTTTTCACTGTGGCAACTGTACGGCCATATGCCCGCTTTCCACACCGGAGAACCCGTTCCCCAGGAAACTGGTGAAGTACGCCCAAATGGGTCTCAAAGACAAAATCATAAGTAGTCCGGAACCCTGGCTCTGTTACTATTGCGGGGATTGCTCCGACAATTGCCCGAGGGGGGCCGATCCGGGGGAGACCATGATGGTGATGCGGCGTTATCTCACCTCCCTTTATGACTGGACCGGATTTTCACGAAAATTCTACACTTCTGAGAAGTTTGAGGTTACAGCCATTGCCATTGTGGCCCTGCTCGTGGGTCTGGCCATGTGGCTATTTCATGGAGAAAACCCAAACATGGAATATGCCCAACTCAACTCCGTGTGGCCGGCTGGGGCTATTGAAATTGCGGACCTCATTATGGCGGCCGTTCTCACCTTCTTCCTTCTCACCAACACGTGGCGCTGTTTCAGTTTCAGTATGGGTGACTTGATGACGAAGATCCCCTTAGGACTATATGTCATGCAGGCCAAAGAATTCGTTGTGCACTTCCTGACCCAAAGAAAGTTCGGGGAGTGCACCGACAGAAGGCAATGGTTCGTCCATTTGTCTATTATGACAGGATATGTCACTATGATGTTTCTGGTGATTATCCTCTTGGCGGGTGGATTGGAAATCATCGGTCTGGCGTGGAAGCCCATTGCCTTTCAGAGGGACGTGATCTATCCCCTCTGGCATCCCGTTCGTCTTTTAGGTTACTATGCAACTGCTGCAATTCTTTACGGAACCACTTATGCCTTGGTCGGTCGGATCAAGAAGACCAAGGCCCCTTACAAGAGCTCCCATTCCACAGATTGGATGTTTTTGATTCTGCTACAACTCACAGTCCTCACGGGAATATTCATCCATTTCGCGCGCCTGTTGAATTGGCCTATGACCGCCTATGTTCTCAATGTAGTCCACCTGATGATTGCTGTTCCTATGTTGGTTCTGGAAGTCCCTTTTGCAAAATGGGCACACATGATGTATCGCCCCGTCGTTCTTTACGCGGCGAGTGTCAGAGAGAAATATCTTGAACAACAACAGGGACAATAAGCATTGGTCATTGAGCATTGACCATTTATCATTGAAAAATGGTTAATGACAAATGAACAGGAGTCATCCGTGAATCAAAAAGAAAAACCAAAATGCCCCCATTGCAATGAAGACATGAAGAAATGGAGGTCCCCTGAAAACTCCACCTGGAGTTCGTCTTGGCAGTGGGTTTGTTTTAATGATGACTGTCCCTATTTTGTCCGCGGCTGGGATTGGATGATGAAGACCCAGGAAGTGAAGGCATCCTATAGGCATCGTTTGGACCCGGATACAGGGGCAACAGGCCCTCTTCCTGCCTGGTCCCATAAGGCACATAAGGACCAAATTATTGAGGAGTAGGCAAGACCTTTGAAAAACGCCCCCTTTTGCCCAATCTTCCGCCGTCGTCAAAGACTATGGCGGGACAAGCGGCGTTAGGCTCAAATTCTAATCCTCGAAATACTCAAGGTATTCCTGAATGTCCCGATGGTGATCGGGAGGGTTAGAATTTTTACCTTCCTTGACCTTGAATTAAATTGAGCATTTTTCAAAGGTCTCTGGGTGTAGCCAGAAAGGAGGCAGACGCTCCTGGTGTTACGGATGAAATAAAAGGAGCAGAGTCTGCCGGTACAAAGTGCATGGTATGGGGCACAGGTGATAGACGCTTTTTGCTATGTGCCTTTTGTCTTAAACCTTGAGGAGAAAATGATAAAAATCGGACGAAATGAGTCATGTCCATGTGGCAGCGGAAAGAAGTTTAAGAAATGCCACATGGGTAGAGAAGATGAGTTGATGCTCGATGGATTAATGGAAATCTCTGATGAGATGAGTGCGAGGATTACGGGGCTTGTTGAAGTCAGCTATGGGCGCTCAAAAGAGATCGCAAATGCTTTAGACATTGAAGATTTGACCGGAAACCGCATAGGCATCAAGTTTATAGACTTGAAGAAATATGCTGACCTGAACATCTTTGGGAGTCCTCAATCCAAGATATCCAAAGAGGAGAAGAGCGGCGGTCTCTTTGTCAATGTGTATAAGACACTGAAGACGGATCCGGATCACATTTATCTTGCCATCTCACCTGATATTGATGACTCCACTCTGACCCATCAGTTGGCCCACGTCCTTGATTATCTGGCGGGCTCGAAGCTCATGCCCGGTTCACTTTCTCCTCTCGCTCTCGAGATAGGTGTTCCCGTCGACCACCTGGAACACCCGGAAGAATTCGGATACTGGCTCAACTATCTCAATAAGAGGTTTGATGTACAACTGGATGCCGATGATACGATCATATCCTATCTCTATGAAAATGGGATGCTGATAAAGGGGAAGGAGATCGAAGAGAAGAACAGCCTGATTTTGAAATCAAGTTCTGATCAAATATTCAAGTTCCTGGCTGAGAGGAGTCAGGAGATAAACGCCCTCATTCGCAATCTTCCAGGGTATATCGGGGAGCGCGTCGCGGAAGACTGATAGAATTGCAAAAACAGTCGAAATCACTTTTGTCCAGAATCATAAAAGATTCTGTTTAGCAAACCGGGATAGAGCATCCACAACATCGGGATCGAATTGCTTTCCTTTTTGAGACTCCAATTTTTTCAGAGCCGTTTTTATACTCAAAGGTTTGTTGTAGGGGCGCTGAGTGGTCATGGCATCGAAGGCGTCGGCAACGCCCACGATTCTGGCTTCCAATGGGATATTATCCCCTTTCAACCCATCAGGATACCCTGAACCATCATAGTATTCATGATGGTGGCGAATGACGGGCAGAGCAAAACGGAGGTATTCGATAGGTTTGAGGATACCTTCACCAGTGAGAACATGGGATTGGATGTTTTGAAATTCCATGGTTGATAGTGCGCTCTCTTTTCCAATAATGAGATCCCGGACACCGATTTTCCCGATATCATGCAGTTCTGCGGCTGTTTTTATCTCTTTGTAGATCTTTTCATGGAGCTTCATTTCTAGAGCGATGCCAACGGAGTAACGGCTCGTCCTTTGTGAGTGCCCCCGTGTGTATGCATCCTTTGCTTCCACCGTGTTCATCAACGCAACAATGGACTCATGGTATGCCTTTTGAAGATCTTCATAGAGTCTGGAATTCTCTATGGCAATGGCCGATTGGTTGGCCAAGGCGGAGAGAAGAGCCACATCATTTTCATCAAAACAGTTCGATTTCTCTTGGCTGTCAAGGTAGATCAGTCCCAAAACCGTTCCTTTGGCGACCAGAGGCGCACACATAAAGGAGTGGAGTTTCATGGCCACAATGCTTTCAACGGCTGAGAACCGGGCATCATGGGCTGCATCGTTTGCCACGATACAGACTTGCTCCTTGACTGATTTTTTCACAATACTGCGGCTGATGTGAAGTGGTTGCCTGGGATCGGCAGCACGATTCTTGGCGAATCTGGGCTCAAAACTGCCCTTTTCGCCTTGAAGCAGAATACACACTCTCTCTGCGTGACCAAAGGCATCCAATAATTTCTCGGCGATTTTGTCGAGCAGTTGATCAATTGCCTGAATAGAGTTAATGGCATTGCCCACCTCATACACAGTTTCAAGATTTTTAAGGAGCCTTTCGGTGAGGTCTGTTGTCTCTCCAGCGCCTTTTTTTATATGGGCTGAGGGAATTTCGGACGAAGCCCGAGCTTTTTCAAATTGGTGTGAAAAGGTGTCGAGTGGAATCACCGAAGTCACAAGATGGGTATCCTCTTCCTGCCATTCGATGGGCGGAATCAGATAATCTTCAAGGACCACGATCTTGGTTTTCCCGATTTCTATCTGATCACCGGGTAGGAGAACCTGTCGCACCACCCGGTCTCCGTTTATGAATGAACCGTTTGAGCTATTCTTGTCACATAGTACAAATCCGTTTTCTTCTCGGACAATTTCGACATGGATTCGAGACAATGCCGAATCATCGATCACAATATCACACTTGGTATCGCGGCCGATGAGCGTGCGGTCGCCTATTAGCTCCCAGACGCTGTCTTTTCTGTTTCCATCTATACACAAAAGTCTCATGTGGCTCGCCTCGACCACTCCTATGTCATCTCAGATGGGCCAGTAAGAAAGCGCAACCAAAATACATCAACGTTTCAGAATAGGAGACTCCGGTTCGTCCCCAAGATCAGCCCATTCATTTCAAGTCGGTCAGAAAGCTGAAATGAACATTCATATGTTTTGGTTCTCGCAAATCTCCGTAGTTCTCTCTCCAAAGAGACTATATTTTAACCATTCAAATGCGAATTTCATGAGTTCCACATCCTCAAAAGCCAAGACCTCCTTTTTCTTCTCTTCCACTTGAAAGAGCTGAAAGAATCTGCTTTCAAAGATGAATTTTCTGAACCTGTCCAGATTGTAGGAGGCCATAGAAAACATCTGCATTTTTTTTTGAATGTCCTTGGCCGGTCCGAGGTCTTTTGTGGAAGTGAGGATCTCCGACCAGAGGTCGTTCATAGCATTGTACTCATCCACCCCTTCACTAGCCAGCCATTCTTCAACAGACCATTCTCGTGTCTCCTGAAAACCAAGACAGTGTTCTTCCTCAACGATAAAGAATTTCTCCTCACGTCCTGTCCTGATATGGGCGTTTGACGCCGCCCTTCCCAAAGGATAGATCCGGCATGCCCCCGGCCGATCCGGGTATACGTTACATCCATCAGAGGTGACAAATGGACACTTGGCGTTTTCATCCCGATTCATTTTGAGATATATCAGCGGGAATCGATGGTGTTTGGCGTATTTTGTCTCAATATATCTATCCAAGAATTCATCCGAAGAGATCTTCAGATGTTGCTTCAGGCGTATGATATCGTAAGGCGTCAGCACCAAGTTGAGAGCAGCACAACAATCGGTGAAACATTCAATGTCCTTGTGACACTGGAAATGAAACGTCGGGGTAGTTATAGGTTTGAATAGAACTTCTTTCTGTGTGTTGTTCACGGTCATGAGGTGCTTTCATGGATTTGAGATAGGCGTCCATACAGACTGTCGAAAAAGTCCAAACATCACATTTCAGCCGTTTTCGTGTCTGTAAAATTCAGCAACTTACAAGAGTGTAAAAGGCATAAAACAGTGGTTCTTAGTATTTTTCGCCCGTCTCATAGGTCATATAGATTATTCCTTTGTATTTTCTGCTGGTTGCTGCTTGATTCTCAGGACTTTTTGTCCAAAAATTCCAAATTTAATCCAATCAAATGCAAATTTTAATAATTCTTCATCACTTTTTTGTAATTTGATAACTTTAATCGGGTCAATGTCAAATCTATCTAAAAAACTGCTATCGAATATAAATTCTCTGAATTTGTCTAAGTTGTATAGCGCCATAACGATCATTTTGGAAATATCAGGGTTTTCGATGTCCAAATCCTGGGCTCGAAGCGGCGCGGTAACCTCCGAGAAAAGATTATTCATTTCATCATAAGGGATGATCTCCTGACTCATAAGCCATTCGTATATTCTCCATGATCTTTCCTCTTTTAGTCCAAGGCAGCGCGACGCATCGGTAATCAGGCAGAAAGTCCCATCGTCATTCATATCCAGGGGATACATTCTGCAAGGCCAAGGCCGATCTTGATAGATGGTACATCCATTCTGGGTGACAAAGGGGCATTTTTTGTCCTGATCGTTCATTTTGAGGATAACAAGGGGGATAAGCCGCTTGGGTTGAGGACGAATGATGGTATAATCATCCAAAAATATATCTGAAGAGATACCAAGTCTGTTTTTCAGGCGTAAGACGTCATATGGAGTCAAGACAATGGTAACGTCTTGGCAACATTTAGTAAAACAGGACACATCCTGGGAACAGTCGAACTTGAAGACATGTTCTGGATCCATCCTGAGATCCATCTCTTTTCTATGTTTCAGGTCTTGTTCGTTCATATGGATATTCCACATTCCTTTCAGATGGTATTGAGCGATGAACGCTCAGAAAATCTATGATTCACGTCATGTCGTTCACTTAGTATAACAAATTTCTTGACGGATGATAGTTAATTTCTCTATGTATCAACTGGTCTCCATCCATAAACGGCCCTTTTCCCCAATCTCAGCGTCACGCTCAGATTGTAATCCTCGAAATACTACAACGTATGGATGCCTGTCCCGTTGATTTATTTCAACGGGAGGGTTACAATCTTCGCGTTCCTTGACCTCGAGCAAAATTCCTCGTTTCTGGATGGACACCAACTAACATTTTTAGGAGGATGCGCATTTATGAAAGAGAGAACCCTATCCATCATCAAGCCGGATGGTGTTGCAAGGCATGTCATCGGCGAGGTTATTCGAAGAATAGAAGAGGCGGAATTGAACATCGTGGCTATGAAGATGATCAAAATGACATCGGCGGAGGTCAAGGGATTTTATAAAGTGCACGAAGGAAAACCTTTTTTTGAGAGCCTTATAGATTTCATGTCATCCGGTCCCTGTGTGGTGATGGTCCTGGAGGGGGATAATGCGGTTACAAGGTACCGACAACTTATGGGGGCAACCGATTACACCAGGGCTGAAGAGGGGACTATCAGACGGGCATTCGCCACAGACATTGAGAAGAACGTGGTCCATGGCTCTGATTCTGAGAGTTCAGCGGATTTTGAGATCAGCTATCTCTTCAGTGAACTGGAAATCGTCGCTGGCTGAGTGGCCCTTCCTCCCTATGAAAAAAAACGCGCAGCCGGGAGTAGAAACCTGATTTTGACTGACACTCCAGGGCTGCGCTGGAAATCTATAATAACTTCGGTAAGTCATGGACTCGGGAGTCGCGCGAGTTCAAGTCATCTATTCCTCGCTCTTCTCTGTCCCCGATTTTTCGCTTTCAAGCTCCTTGACTTTTTCTCTGAGACTCTCCACCTCATTCTTTAAATCGTTTGTTTCAGTGTCGAGATCCTTTGATTCGCTTTTTTCCCTCATCTCCTCGTAACCCAGATATGCGGCCAAAGCGCCTCCGAGAATGAGCATTATGGGGATCCCCCCCCTCAAAAGATCGACAAACTGATCCCAACTGAATACGAGTAGAATAATCCCAAGAGCTAAGGAACCCACCCCTGCAAGCAAAGCCGTCATTTTAATCCCTCCTTAGAATTTGTCACTTTCTAGTCAGTATTGACTCTTGCGTAACATATCGAGTGTACCGGGACTGAAAAAAAACTTAATAAAAGCTTAATGATTATTTTTAAAAAGTCAAATAGAATTTTGCGTTGTCCATCCCTATTCAAACATAATATGGAGTGCTTGACCCTTCTTCTGATATATTGAATAGATGCAAAAGGAAATAGATGACTTTGAGGCATAAAAAAGTCTATTCTCCTTTCCATGAAATCTACGGATGAGAAGTCATAGGCGCGGAGAGAAAGGAAACCAGTAACAGGGATTCCATCCGGTTAATGAAACTTCAAATAAAATCGATACAGCATACTGAGACTATGGGCGATTTCGAAGCGTTGAACTCACGAATTTTTTTATGCGAACTATGTGGATTTTCACTGAAATAGATCGATTTAGGTTGCAATTTTCTGAGAAAGGATTAAGATATGACGACCAGACATATTAGGTCGATATTCGTTTTAATTAGCCAAAAATTGAAATAAAATGGAGATTAACGTTAATATTACAAAATTTCAATAGATAATCCTGGATAATCAGCTTTTTTGGTTATTGAAGAATCTTTGCGAACGGACTATCTTAAAAGATTAGCTCTTTGCAAAGAGAGCGGGCCAGCGTAGCTCAGTTGGCAGAGCAACTGATTTGTAATCAGTGGGTCGGGGGTTCGACTCCCTTCGCTGGCTCCATATGGGTCGAAGAAGGAGAGGTTCCCGAGTGGCCAAAGGGAGCAGACTGTAAATCTGCCGGCTAAGCCTTCGGAGGTTCGAATCCTCCCCTCTCCACCATTCAGGTTGTCTCGCGAACATGCAAGAAAAGTTTGATGAACTGGATCCTTACGCATTTTCGGATTATTCTTACCCATGTTTAATCGCACATCGGCTCTGAACGTATGGTGTAAATGATCGGCGGGAATAGCTCAGTTGGCTAGAGCGTCAGCCTTCCAAGCTGAGGGTCGCGGGT
>CAZFMX010000105.1:0-8833 GCA_964520425.1 uncultured Desulfobacteraceae bacterium | reverse complement strand
CTCAAAAAGAGTTCCACTGAATCCCGCCGTGATCTGAACTTTGAGGGTTTACACCTCGGGACTTTTGGTAGAATGTATAGCTCGCTTGGAAAGAACAGTCTATTAAACCCTCAAAGTTCAGATCACCGCCACGGGACCCTATAGATATCGTCTTGAGGGAATGGTCTATGCCTTATCACACACTATCTCAATCGAGTATTCCACCAAGAACCCCGAGTATTAGTCTCAGAGATTATGATAAGAGACACTAGTGTTGTGTCTCAGAAGTAACTCACATAATTACATCTCCGACATAGATTCGTGAGGAGCAAGGGAATCTCTTTTTAGTTCGTCACCATCTGTCCAGAGGTAGTGGAACGGCACCAAGTTTATGCATGCTTTAGAGAAGCCTCACAAGGCCATATTACCATAGCGATGTGTATTCTTTGTGCCTGTCCATGGCGGGTTGTCCACTTTGGGGCCATAACAGTCTTGGTCATCTTTTGGGTGACGGAACTAAAAAGAGACACCCTTGCTCCTCTGCTATTCGTTCTGGACCTATTCAGGATAATGAAAGCTATTTCTGCGACACAACACTAGGATGCTATCATGCTCCTATGATCTCTCCATCACAACTGATGATCTTACAGACACCATATCCCCGATCTCCGGGGGCAAGTTCCACGACCTTTGAAGCGGCTTCGTAGTTCAGCGTGGGGAGATCATCCCCTTTTCTCCAAGTCGCCAAGGTCCTATTGAGCCAATCCCGGTCGTTTCGGGCCTCAAAGTCCTCCCGGGCATGGCACCCTCGACTCTCGGTCCGCTTGAGGGCGGCGTAGGCCACACAGAGGGCCAGGCGCACCATGCCCTGAATCTTAAGTGACAGACTCAGTTCGGGATTCGCACCCCGTCCGTTTGAGCGAAGCCCTACCCGATTGGATCTTTCATGGAGTCCTTGCAGGCTATCCACTGCTTTTTGCAGATCCTTGCCGTTTCTGAAAATGCCCACGCGTTCCATGAGTTCATCCTGCATGGCGTTACGAATCTCAAACACGTTTTCATGTCCCGCTCGACCTGAAATCAGACCGTCGATCCGCTCCTGATTCTTGGCGATGGCACCCTTAATAAGCGCGGTATCATATCTGGTCTCAGTGCCCTGCAAGAACTCTACAATCTTCTGACCTACAATCTTTCCCGCCACAACGGTTTCTGCCAGGGAATTGCCACCCAGTCGGTTAAAGCCATGAAGATCCCAACAGGCAGCCTCACCCGCGGCAAAGAGTCCTTTGAGCCCGTAGGCGGCCCCATCTTTGTTGGTCCTCACACCCCCCATACTATAGTGCTGGGCCGGCCTGACCGGAATCAACTGGGTAATGGGATCCACTCCCAAGAAATTATTACAGATTTCTTCTACTTCTCTAAGCTTGGTCTTGATATGCTCGGCACCCAGATGACGAATGTCCAGCCAGAGGTGATCCCCATGGTCGCTTTTCACCCCAAGCCCTCTTCGAATATGGTGGATCATCCATCGGGAGACCACATCACGGGAGGCAAGCTCTGCCTTTTCAGGCTCATACTCATGCATGAACCGTTCTTCATTGACATCCAGGAGCGTTCCGCCATCCCCCCGGCAGCCCTCGGTAACCAGGATGTTGGTAGGGACAATACCCGTGGGGTGAAACTGGACGGCCTCAGGATTGCCTATGGGAACGATCTCCGTATCCAGGGCGATCAGGGCTCCTCCCCCCTCACTGATCACTGCGTTGGTGCTTTCCCGATAGATCTTTCCGTATCCTCCGGTGGCAATGAGAGTGGCTCGGGCCAGATAGGCCCTCAGCCTTCCTGTCTTCAGGCATCGGGCTATCGCTCCTATACAGGTCTCGCCGTCATGAATAAGAGAAATCGCTTCAGTGCGGTCATGGACAGTGACCCCCAACTCCACCACCTTGTTATCCATGGTATAGAGAAGGGTATGTCCGGTTCCATCAGAGGTATAACAGGCCCTCCACTTGGCTGTCCCGCCAAAGTCCCGGGCCGTGATGAGCCCCTCATTTTCTTCGGGTTCTGTTTTTTCGTATTGTTTCCCCCCTTTAAAATAGACCGACTTTCCCGGCACAATCCGGTTCCAGGGGATTCCCCAGAAGGCCATTTCACGGACAGCCTCAGGGGCCGTCTCCACAAAAAGTCGGGCCACTTCCTGGTCACATCCCCAATCAGATCCCTTGACCGTATCCTGAAAGTGGGTATCCGGACAATCGGCCTCTCCCATGCGGCAGTTGCCCAAGGAGGCCTGCATGCCCCCCTGGGCTGCGGATGAGTGGGATCTTCGTGGAGGGACAATACTCAGGCAGATACTCTGAAACCCGGCAGTACTCACCTCGACCGCCACTCGTTCCCCAGCCAGGCCGGCCCCGATGCACAAAAGATCAGTCCATACGGTCTCCAAATAAAAACCTCCTCAGATGGGTAGGTTCAAAAATCTCACAATCGTTATCAAACCGATCAGCACGAAGACGCCGGTAAGGATATTTTCGAATCTTTTAAAGCCTTTTCGCGTGTTGCGTCGAATAAGACCCCACTTCACGCCGATGCGATAGAATCCGATTCCCACGTGAAGCTCCACCATGGGCAAAAGAATCAGGTAGAAAACCAGCCAGAATCCCCCCTGAATACGGGTGGCGCTTTTGGCCGCTGTAATAGGCAGGTCGGTCAAGACGGTCCACATGTGGATGGAGCCCATGATCAGGATGATCATAGCAGTCAATGCCTGTATCATCCAGAGCCACGTGTCGGTATGGCGGAGGATGCGACTATGTTTCCAGATGGTGGTCTGCTGGTCCATGCGAAAGGGGATTTTTCGAGCGGCCAGGAGGAAATGAAGGAGAAAAATACATCCGATAACCGGCCCTCCCACCTGGGCCATGTAGGTCTCTTCAAAGAACCGGGCAAGGGTGTTCATGGCCTCGGCACCCAGGTTTACGCTGGCCACGAGTACCATGTGGCTCCACATAAAAAGGATTAGAGCCACGCCGGTGAGCATTTGTAGGCCATCTAAATAGGCCGACGTCCTGCTTGGCGTTGGGACATAGATGGTTGTATCAATGGCCATTGGCATCCTCCCCCGGTCTGAGCTTAAACAATTGTATTAACAGCATGCTACTACCCTCCGTCTAAAAGATTGTCAAGATGAATCCGGATATAGGGAAGTCCATTCGAGACACTGCACGATTCTCGAAGAAGATCGTAGGTTTTCAAGACGAAGTTCTGAGAAAAAATTCACAAAAAACACATTTTGGCTATTGACAACTTAATCTTAACCATCTAGGGTAAACAAAACTTGTAGGAATCCATGCATTTTGGGCGCCATGCTGTATGGCGTCCCGGTCTTTTTCCTTGACTTAAGAAGACGATTTATCTATATTTCCCCCCCGACACAAGAGTGGATGATTAGGGTTAACTGTCTTTATTAATTGGATATTTTCGCATTCGAAGAGATTGATGAAACTGGAAGAAATCCTAACACAAAAAACCTCCGCCGTGGTCAAGACATGGATTCGAATGACCCTGGATACCTATCCGACGAATGCAAAAAGATTCCTGTACGAACAGAAAGACCCTTTTGCCAATCCTGTCGGGCATACCCTTTCTCAGGAGATGGAAAAGATCTATCTCGAACTCCTCAAAGGTCTGAATCCTGAAACAGTCTCCTCCTTTCTAGACTATATGATCAAAATCAGAGCGGTCCAGGATTTCTCTCCCTCTCAAGCAGTAGCCTTTATTTTTTTTCTCAAGAAGGCCATTAGAGAGGAACTGAAAAAGGAGATTCAGGAGAACCGACTCCAGCAAGAATGTATGGATTTTGAAACCAGAATAGATGAATTAGCGCTTCTTGCCTTTGACATCTATGTGACACATAAGAAAAAGCTCTATGAAATCAGGGCGAATCAGACGAGGAATCAGGTCTCCAAACTACTGGAGCGGGCGGGCGTGATTTGTGAAATTCCGCCATGGAACCCGGATTTCAAAGAATCCAACGGACAAGAGTGAATCAAGTGAATTAGGGAGCAGACTATGAATTTCGTCTTAAGCATTATAGTTTCCTTTTCTGCCGTGGCGGTATTGGTTCTGATCCCGCTGGTGGGCGTATGGGCTTTGGACCTGCGCGCCCTTTTCGGCACGTATATACCTTATACGGCTCTAATCGTATTCTTTCTGGGGCTCATCGCTCGCGTTATTGGCTGGTCACGATCCCCGGTCCCTTTCCGCATTCCGACCACTGCAGGCCAACAGAAATCTCTGCCATGGATCAAACAAAACAAGATCGATAACCCCTCAACTACCCTGGGCGTCATCGTCCGTATGGTCTTTGAAGTACTCACCTTCCGCTCCCTGTTCAGGAACACCCGGATGGCATACAGAGAGGGACCGCGTATCGGGTATGAATGGGAAAAGTGGCTCTGGCTGTTCGCCCTCGCGTTTCACTATTCCTTTCTGGTCGTCGTGATCAGACACCTGAGGTTTTTTACTGAGCCCATTCCCGCGTTTGTTACCCTGGTGGAACAGCTGGATGGTTTTTTTCAATTCGGGGCTGCGCCTTTCTCCGGTTTTATGTTGCCCGGCGTCATGCTCAGCGGCCTTGTGCTCTTGGGGGCTGTAAGCCTCCTTCTCCTTAGAAGGCTTTGGGTAGCTCAAGTCCGCTACATCTCCCTTCCAGCCGATTACTTTCCCCTGTTCTTGATTATAGGGATTGCCTTTACCGGAGTCTTGATGAGATACCTGCTCAAGGTAGATGTGATCCGTATCAAAGAATTGACCCTGGGATTAGCCAGCTTTCAACCCAAAAACCCGGAAGGCATTGGAATCCTCTTTTATATTCACCTGTTTCTGGTCAGCGTGCTTCTGGCCTATTTCCCTTTCAGCAAACTCGTTCATTTTGCGGGGATCTTCTTGAGCCCTACAAGAAACCTCTCCAATAACAGCAGGATGGTCAGGCACATCAATCCCTGGGATTATCCTGTAAAGGTCCACACCTACGATGCCTATGAAGACGAGTTCAGGGAAAAGATGATAGAGGCTGGGCTACCCGTGGAAAAGATGCCTGAACAACCGCCGGATGAGGAAACACAACAACAAGGAGAAAAGGATTAGATATGGCCGATGTCCCTAAATCTGATGAATTGGCAAAGATAAATCATTCCCTTCCACCCTGGCAAGGCTGGATGCACACCCCTACTGAGATTCGAGAAGGAATCGCATGTTATGGTGTCGCTCCAAAGAACACCGAGTATGTCGGTTTCCCCAACCCGAGGCAATGGTCGCCGTTTGAAGAAGACTGGAAGTTGCCCGAGAATTGGAAAGAGATCGTCCTGGAGGGATTACGAGAAAGGATTGATCGGTTCAGATCCTTGAAGATCTTCATGGACATCTGCGTACGATGTGGGGCATGTGCCGATAAATGCCATTTTTTCATCGGAAGTGGCGATCCCAAAAACATGCCGGTCCTCAGGGCAGAACTCCTTCGCTCGATCTACAGAAAGGAGTTCACTACGGCAGGGAAAATTATGGGGATGTTTGCCGGCGCCCGAGAAATGACTTACGATGTGCTTAAGGAGTGGTGGTCTTATTTCTTTCAGTGCACGGAGTGCCGGCGCTGTTCTGTCTTCTGCCCTTATGGGATTGACACGGCCGAGATCACCATCATAGCCAGGGAATTGCTGAATCTCCTGGGATTGAACATCGACTGGATCGGCGCGCCCGTAGCCAATTGTTACAGGACTGGAAATCACCTGGGTATCCAACCTCATGCGTTCAAGGACATGATCGACTTCTTCGTGGATGAAATAGAAGAGGTCACAGGTGTCAAAGTGGAGCCTAGTTTTAACAGGAAAGGGGCTGAGATCCTTTTTATCACGCCTTCAGGCGATGTCTTTGCAGATCCGGGCACCTACACCTGCATGGGGTATCTGATCCTTTTCCACTATCTACAGAGCCTTGGTTTCGATATCACCTGGAGCACCTATGCCTCTGAGGGCGGAAACTTCGGCTATTTCACTTCCCATGAAATGGCCAAGAGACTCAATGCCAAGATGTACGCGGAAGCCAAGCGCCTCGGTGTAAAATGGATCCTCGGTGGAGAATGCGGCCATATGTGGCGGGTGATTAACCAGTATATGGATACCTTCAACGGCCCCGCCGATTTTCTTGAAGAGCCCGTCTCTCCTATAACCGGGACCAAATTCGAGAATGCAAAATCAACAAAGATGGTTCACATCACGGAATTTACGGCGGATCTCATCAAGCACGGGAAACTTAAACTGGACCCGAGCCGAAACGACAATCTGGTCCTAACCTTTCATGATTCCTGTAACACCGCACGAGGTATGGGACTCTTAGAGGAGCCGCGTTATATCATTAGGAATGTATGCAATAATTTCTTCGAGATGCCGGAGAACACCATCAAGGAACAGACCTTCTGCTGCGGCAGTGGATCCGGTCTGAATGCCGGCGAGGACATGGAACTCCGAATGAGAGGAGGTCTACCTCGGGCAAATGCTGTGAAATATGTCCATGAAAGACATGGGGTCAAAATGCTGGCTTGTGTTTGCGCCATTGATAGGGCGGTCTTCCCGGATCTCATGAGATACTGGGTTCCGGAAGTGGACGTCACCGGTGTTCATGAACTGGTGGGTAATGCCCTGATATTGGATGGAGAAAAGGAAAGAACCACCGACCTGCGTAACGAACCCCTTCCCGGCGTGGAGATAGAGGAGGAAGAATAGAATGTACGACGGATGGAAGATCTTGGTTGGACTCATAATAGGCGTCATTCTGCTGGCATATCCTTTCTGGCCTAATACGGAAAAATGGACTGCAAAGACACCGGAGCCTGAACTCACCGCCAAGGCACAGGAGGCCAAGGTCTGTGTGGAGCCGAAGTCATATATAAGGACCCAGCACATGAAACTGTTGGATCAGTGGAGAGACAGTGTGGTCCGAAATGGCATCCGGCGATACGAGAGCAGCACGGGAGAAGTATATGATATAAGCCTTCAAACTACCTGCATGGAATGCCATTCCAACAAGAGCAAATTTTGCGATCAGTGCCACACCTACGCGTCAGTGACCCCTTTTTGTTGGGACTGCCACATTCAACCTGAGGAGAACAAGTGATGGGCATCAAGAGAAGAGACTTTTTAAAACTGGCCGGACTTTCAACCCTCATAGGACTGGGAGGTAAAACAGCCTTTCATCTTTTTACCCCGGGGGAAGTGGAGGCCTCCATTAAAGAGGTTCCCCTGACTGCTGGAACAAAATGGGGCATGGTAGTAGACATGACCAAGATGGACGAACATGTGATGGACAAATGCATTGAGGCCTGCCATCGCACCCACAATGTTCCCAAGACTGGAAACCCCAAACATGAGATCAAATGGATCTGGAAAGAGACCTATGAGCACACCTTTCCCAGCCAAGACCATGACTATGTTTCGGAAGAATACAAGCATAGAGACTTCCTGTTGCTCTGTAACCATTGCACTAATCCCCCTTGCTGCCGGGTATGCCCCACAAAGGCCACGTGGAAGCGAGAAGAGGATGGTGTTGTGATGATGGACATGCACCGCTGCATCGGTTGCCGGTTCTGTATGGCCGCATGTCCTTACGGCTCAAGGAGCTTCAACTGGGGGGATCCGCGAACCATGGATGAGGCACTCAACCCCGACTTTCCCACCAATCCGGAATATCCCACAAGGGCCTTGGGAGTAGTGGAGAAATGCAATTTCTGTGCGGAGAGACTGGCCAAGGGAGAGTATCCGGCCTGTGTAGAAGCCGCCAATGAGATCAAGGAAGGGGCTCTGACATTTGGGGACCTAGACGCGCCGGATTCCGAGGTCAGGAAGCTCCTCCATGAACACTACACGATTATACGTAAACCGGAATTGGGCACGGGGCCCAACGTTTATTACATCGTATGAGGTCATTATGCTAGAAAAGGCGATACAAGGAAGTCGATTGTACTGGGGATGGATTATTGGATTGCTCGTACTTATCGGGATAGGTTTTCTATTCTATCTCACCCAGTACTTTGAAGGCCTGAAAGTCACAGGTATGAGCAGGGATGTGTCGTGGGGATTTTATATCGCCCAGCTGACTTATCTGGTGGGCGTGGCCGCGTCGGGCGTCATGGTCGTTTTGCCCTTTTACCTCCATGATTACAAGGCATTCGGCAGGATTACCATTCTGGGGGAATTCGTCGCGATTTCTGCAGTGGTTATGTGCGGTCTTTTCGTCTTGGTTGACCTAGGTAAACCCATGAGGTTCTTGAATATCTTCCTTTATCCGAGGCCCAATTCGGTCCTGTTCTGGGATTCGATCGTCCTGAACGTCTACCTCCTACTTAATCTCGTCATCGGATGGAATGTCCTCAGTTCGGAGCGTAAGGGCATTCACTACCCCGGCTGGGTCAAGCCGTTGATCTACATCTCCATTCCATGGGCATTCAGCATCCACACGGTGACAGCCTTTTTGTATTCAGGCCTGCCTGGAAGGCATTATTGGCTGACCGCCATTCTGGCGGCTCGTTTTCTCTCCTCGGCATTCTGTTCCGGCCCGGCTCTTTTGATTCTGCTTTGTATGATTGTGAGGAAGTTTACCCGATTCGATCCGGGAACAAAGCAGGTGGGGACTCTGGCCATGATTGTCACCTATGCCATGATCTTCAATGTCTTCTTCTTTTTCCTCGAGCTTTTTACGGCTTTCTACAGTCAAATTCCTAGCCATATGGTCCATTTTCAATTTCTTTTTGCCGGATATGAGGGGCATGGACGGCTCGTTCCCTGGATGTGGACTGCAGCCT
>CAZFMX010000104.1:0-8953 GCA_964520425.1 uncultured Desulfobacteraceae bacterium | reverse complement strand
GACCTACACCTATGCCCTGAAGATCGACCAGAATGGAGACATCCTGGACGACCCCGGTTACTGGGAAGGGGACAGCATCGATTGGCATCCGGATTTTCTGTGGTTCCCCATATCTCCGGTGATCAGCGGTTCATATGTCGAGGAGGGGGCGGTCCGCCAAATTGTCGAGAGCGGCCAAATGAGCAGTGATGATCGTTTTGAGCCCAACGACAGCATTGAAGATGCCCATCCCGTCCAGGATACCGTGGAATATCAATGGTTCTGGGGCAGCGCGCAGGACGAAGACTGGTACAGGGTATTCCTTGAAGCGGGACAAGATTTTTACGCCTTTCTGCAATCCCCATTGGATGATTTGGACGTCCGTATCTATGCCGGGGATGGCCGTGAGGTGGGATCATCGTTCTATCACGGTTCCAAGATCGATGTGGTGAGTCAGAGCGATTATTACTATGTCCGCGTCATGCCAGGGGCCGTCGACGGGGACTACTACAACATCGAGTTCTTTGGCTCCCCTTCGGAGGTGATCCCGCATGTCGCCCAATTAGGGGGTTGGGAGACCGAACTCCTCCTTTTGGGTCAGGAAGGGTATTTTGATCAAGTACGATTCAATCTCTTTGATAAAAACAGAGAGATGATCGGCCTGGAGAACGCCACCGTACCGGAAGGGGCGCTGTTTAAGACCTCTTTGGGAAACCTGTTTCCTGACACCGCAGAAGAGGGAAAGACCGCTAGGGTCATCAATCTGGATGCCACCGTTCCTCCCTACGGGTTCTACAGCTATTCCACGGAACAACAACTGGTTAATATGCCGTTTCGGATTGCAGCGGCCCAAAGGCTCTTTGTCCCTCGTATCCGAAACATGGGATCATGGTGGAGCGGTATCGCCCTTATGAACGCGGATGTCATTGAGGAGGCTGCCATAACCATGATCGCCTATGATCAGGAGGGCAACATCTTGATGGAGAGCCCCTTTGTCATCGGCCCGGGCCGCAATAGGGTGGGTTTTATCGAGTCATTCGGGGCCGTACCCGAAGGAACGGCCTGGGTGGAGTTTTCCTCCGATAAGATGACACAGGGCCTTGTCATATGGGGAACTCATCAGGCTTCGGCGGGGGTTCCGCTGCTTAGAGAGCAGCATCTTGGGACGACCCTGATATTGCCCCTTCTTGCCACAAGCGGCGGGTGGAATACGGAGGTGGGCATTCTGAATCCCAACGAAGAGACCGCCATCTTGAATATCACAGCCTATTCATCGGATGGTCAGGCAGGTGAGGCCAAATCTCTGTCCATAGCCCCTAATGGGTGTCGGATCGGTCCAATCCAGGATCTGTTCCAGGAAGACTGGAATCCGGGGTATGTCTGGGCAAAGATAACCGCGGACCGGCCTCTATGTGGGTTTCAGTCATTCGACCACGCCGAGGACGAGTTTGTCTCTCTGCCGTTGAAGGCCGAAGGGGAGGCGAAAACAGAGCTTTGCGTTATGTACGGGCCTGCCAAGGATACGGCCTGGACAGGCCTGGTCTTTCTAAACGCCAATAGCAGAAAGACGGATATTTGGGCGACCCCGTTTGATAAAGACGGGAATCCTCTTTTGGAGGGGAGTTATATATTCTACAACGTCCCCCACGGGCTGGCGGGATATCATCATGCCGTTGATTTTGTTGAGGGTTTGTTTCCCGGTCTGCCCCCGGAGACGGCCTATCTCAGGGTCTTTAGTGAAGAGCCCATCCTAGGTTTCGGAATCTACAATCCCGGGACCGGGGGAAAGGTGGTGGATGTCCTGTATTTGGATTGATGGGGCTTTTAAAGATGATCTGGAGGAATCTCAATACCCGCATCCCCCCAAGGGATGGGGGTATTTTTTTGATGCTTTACTTTTTTGCGGTGATTCACTATTAAAACACTGAGAGAACGGTTTTATTCATGTTGATGGAAAGGGGCGTATGACAGATGAGGACCCAGATATGGGGATTAGGGCCTATGACAGGAAATCCCTTTTATTTTCCGCGGTCTCGAGTGAGACATGCCAAGAGGGAGAGGTGCAAAGACTCCGACTGTTGGCGGGTTCTCTCTTTGACCGGGTTCAGAAGATCGCCGGACTCCTGGAATCCCCTAATGTGATCATCGCTTTTTCCCATTCAGACTATCTCGTCTCTTTGGGGGGGACGGAAAAGGTCCTTCATGAAGAGCAGAGGGAGTTTGCCGAACGCGGGATCTCTTATGTCCAGGTCTATGGCGCCGCATCGAACGAGAATGAGCGGGTAAAAGATCCCCTGGGTCAGGTTGTGGGAGTCAATGTTGATTCCTTACCCGCAGGACATTTTTCGCTGGTCCAGCTCATTCTCATTCTTCAATGGCTTCAGAGCATCAGGCGTCTTCATGTCACAGCCATTCATATTCATCACACCATGAACCTTTCGGTTCCCGGCCTCCTATACTTGATGAATGTTCTTCATGACGCCAAGGTGCGCTTCTTCCTACACGACTATTTTACCATCTGCACACAGTTTAATCTGATTCCGGACGAGAAACATTACTGTCGTTTGGATTGTGAAAATTGCGAGAGTGAAAATGAAAGGATCCCTCATTATTTACTGATGAAGCGGTTGTTTGAAAACACGAGGGCGGAGTTTATCGCTCCTTCACAGGTTGCAGCGGATATCTGGCAGAATTCCTTCCCTGAACATACCGAGAAAATAAGAGTCATCCCTCACCAGGTCCACTTTGATGTTGAAACGTCATCTTCGCGACCTCGAGAGGTGACCTCCAATGACCGCCCCAGGATCGCTTATCTGGGCTATGAATCCATGTGCAAAGGACTGGAGAGATGGTGGGAACTGCTCTCCATCAAGGAACTCACAGAATATTACGACTTTTATCATCTGGGCGCGGCCGGGCTGAAAATGCCTGGTGTCACGTATGTCAAGGTATCATTTCTGGATGAAGGTCTCGATGCCATGATCCATGCACTGAAGAAGAACCGGATCGACATCGCCTTCCTATGGTCCATATGGCCCGAGACCTATTCTTTTACATTATTTGAAGCGTTTGCAGCCAACTGTTTCGTCGTCACCAATAAAAAAAGCGGCAATATCGCCGCCCAGGTCCGAGCTTCCGGTCGAGGTGCCGTTTACCGAGATGAATCAGAACTCGTTGAGATGCTCAAGGATGTTATCGGTGTCAAAGAGATGCTCCGGAATCATGTCAGCAGGAACAGCCCCATCGGTCTCAACTTCAACCCACAACTGGCAGAAGAGAGTGTCGAGCGCATGAAACCGGCGGCCTCTTTCTCTTACGTGGAAAGAGAAGACCTGGCCCGTCTGGCGGAAGGATCTTCCGATTGGGATCGTTTCATTCATGCCATGGAGCAGGAAAAGATTCGGGCGGATTACATTGAAGATATGTTGAGACATATTCAGGAGTTGGAGAAGAGACTGTCTGAAACAAGCCGGCAACCTGATGAAGATCAATCGCGAGTGAAAACAGAGCCCGATCGTCCGACGAGTCATGATGAGATCCCATTTGAAGATCCTTTACAGGTGGAAGGAGGACCGGTTCATCCGCCCGATCATGATGAAATCCCATTGCATCAGATGGTTGATCAGTTGGCGGCGTTCTTGGAGAGGTATCCGGCCCTGAAGCGCGCAGGAAGAACGCTATTTCAGGTTATTTGGCGTGTATATCAGTGGAAGGGACGGAAGGAAGAAAGGTAATATACGTGCATTACTTTACCAGCATCACAGCCAACTATCTGCCAAAGGCACGGATTTTGGCAAAGTCAGTCAAAAGACATAATCCAAAGGCGATCTTTCATCTGGTGCTCGCGGATCAGATGCCGGACCATGTCACTCTGGATAGGGAACCATTTGATTCGGTGCTCTTTATAGAAGACCTCGGTATCCCGAATGCGGATTCATGGATCTTCAAACATACGGTGGTTGAACTGTGTACGGCCATCAAGGGGGTTGCGTTTCATAAGATCGCCGAATCGGAAGATGTGGATAAGGTCGTATACTTTGATCCCGATATTGTTGTTCTCCACAGCCTCGAGGAACTATCCGGGATCTTGGATAGGTCCAGCGTGGTCCTCACACCCCACCAAGTCGAACCGGATACCGTGCGAGAGGCCATCGTGGATAATGAGATTTGCAGCTTGAAACACGGTATATATAATCTGGGGTTTCTCGGTATTCGAAAGAGCGCTGAGGGTATGAGGTTTATAAGATGGTGGCGGGACCGGTTGTTCGAATTCTGTTATGACGATATTCCCGGCGGCCTATTCACGGATCAAAGATGGGTTGACCTGGCTCCGGCCTTTTTTGACGACGTGCTTATCCTTCGCGACAAAACCTATAACGTGGCTACATGGAATCTGACCCATCGCGATGTGCATTCAGGGCGTGACGGTGGATTGTGCATCGACGATTCACCCGTCAAGTTCTTCCATTTCTCAGGGTTTGACTCGGGTGATCAAGAAGTGATGCTGAATAAGTATGCCAAGAGAAATAGCCCGTTATTCGATTTCAGAGAATGGTATGTCGGGGAATTGAATCGGGAGGGGCAAAAGGAACTCGGGGAACTCCCCTGTAGGCATTCCTTTTACTCCAATGGAGAACCGATTACGGACAAACAGCGACATGTCTATCGGTTCAGACAGGACTTAATTGAGGCGTTCCCCAATCCTCATCGTGTCACGAGAGACAGACTCTGTTATTATTCGTGGTTCAAACATAAATATACCGGGGAGAATGGTCTGGAGACCTATTCACCCCATCCGTCAGGCAGGATGCTCGATCAGATAATCCAGTTTTTTCAACGACACCCGAAGTTGAAATATATGGTTAGAGGGATTTTGAATGCGGTCTGGAGCATTTCATCGAAGGTGAAGAAGATATTTGTAGGAAATCAGTCGAAAGACCTTTCGCAATAAGGATATCCCTTCTCGATGCACTTGAGTTCAATTGAGAATATGCGGAATTTTCGCCAGCAGCATCTGGCCGGCAGGGAAGGCTCCCCGCTGAAGATTCTCGACCTGGGCAGTATGGCCATCGGTGGAAGCTACCGGACCATATTCCAAGAAGATCAATGGGAGTATATCGGAGCGGATATTGTTTCCGGTGACAATGTGGACATGGTTCTCTCAGATCCCTACAACTGGCTGGAAATCGAGTCCTGTTCGATGGATGTAGTGGTTTCCGGACAGGCATTTGAGCATATCGCGTATTTCTGGAAGACGGTCAGGGAGATCGCCAGGGTGATGAAGCCGGGTGGGTTATGCTGTATTATCGCCCCATCAGGCGGCCCGGAGCACAGATACCCGGTTGATTGTTGGCGGTTCTATCCTGATGGCATGCGGGCATTGGCTGCTTACGCGGACCTGGAGGTCTTATCTGTAGACACCCGTTGGGAGTCTAGAGGGTATGAGGATGACAGCGATCAATGGGCGGACACGGTCCTTGTGGTCAAGAAACCGGAAACAGCCGAATCTGAGGAACCATCCGGGGATCATCTCTACCGTAGGGACATTGATGGAGAATCAAACGATTCTCTGAGCAAGGTGATCCAATATATCCAGCCGGATCAGCGTGTCTTGGAACTCGGGCCGGCCACAGGATACCTCACCAAGTATTTAAAAGAAGAACTGGGTTGTTCAGTCCACTGTATTGAAGTGTCGGAAACCATGGCACGGGAGGCGGAGCGGTATTGTGAGAAAATGGTCATTGCAGACATCGACTCCATTTCCATGGAAGAGGTCTTTGCAGGTAACACCTATGACCTGATTGTGATTTCCGATGTCCTGGAACACCTTCGGCAGGACAGGAAGACCCTGAATGCTTGCCGTAAGCTACTAGGTCCTGGAGGACGGTGTATTGTCTCTGTTCCGAACATTGCCCATGCCAGTATCATCGGCGAACTGCTCAGAGGACATTTCGAGTACAGGGAAGAAGGGCTGCTGGATCGAACCCATGTGAATTTCTATACCCGAAAGAGTATCACGACCCTGCTGAAGGAATGCGGGCTTTCCATTGTGTCCATGGATCGCGTGGAAAGGCTCCCGGAAGAGACGGAGTTCAAGGACTCATTGACGGATCTGCCCTTCAGCGTCCAACAAGAGATCCTGAACAGGGAGGACGCCCTGACCTACCAGTATATTTTCCTGTGTGAGGCAGGCCCTGAATCCCGGAAAGATCAAGGAGGTGAAACAGACCGGGAATCACCTTCGGTAATCGATTTGAGACGTCTTCACCTTCAGGGGCTAAACGACCGTATAGATGAGCTGACAGAAGCGTTTTCCGATGCG
This sequence comes from uncultured Desulfobacteraceae bacterium, assembly GCA_964520425.1. Classification (GTDB taxonomy): domain Bacteria; phylum Desulfobacterota; class DSM-4660; order Desulfatiglandales; family HGW-15; genus JAFGFY01. The sequence continues at coordinate 2,652 of CAZFMX010000104.1, read as the reverse complement.
CAGGATTTGGCATTGGAGCGGTTGTCCGCTCTGACGAAATACGAGGAAGAGCTACCCAAGGCGCAAAAACTGGCACTGGAGCGTTTGAACATTCTGAGTAAATACCAGAAAGAGCTGCCCTACGCGCAGAAACTCGCTTATGAGCGACTCGACGAGATCAGACGACTGACCGACCAAAAGAGACAAGTGGAGGACCAAATAAGACAAATGGCCGATCATATCGAACAACAGAGGGAGGAAATTGTGACCCTTAAGAATCATCCGGGATATAGAGCATATGAGAAATTAAAAAGAATTTTAAAGAAAATGAAGATACTCCGTGTTGACACATAATTTCACAAAAAAAGAACCCTCGCGCCCCTCCCATATCGCGGCTTCGCTTTAAACTTACAGCAGGTCTTTGAAACAGAAAGTTCTTTTTGTAAACCATCCTTTGGGAGGCGGCATTGAATAACATATGCAAGGATTGGCCGCCTGTCTTCAGGATGAGATAGTGGTGATAACCCTTCGGCCCTCAGGCTCCAGAGATGTGGTTCTTCGCATGGGGAAAGAACCTCAAGGAATCCCCGTCGCTGTGGGTACATTGTTCGTGGGGCTGCTTCATAATATGTAAAATTATGGTGTCCTTCGACGTTGCTCCATTCGGCCCGAGCTCATGGCCGAGGGCAGGATCGTGGGCCGGTCGAACGGTCGTTCCACGACATCGATTCTCTTTCGACCCTGCGATAGTATGAAAAATAATCCAATTCCATGAGAAAACAACGTGTTGAAAATCTTCGTTTACCCGGGAACGGCCTGAGATCAGAGCCTCTTCTATTCCTGTTTATGATCTTGCTGATCGCGACGGGTATCTTTTTGCGCGTGTGGCGCGCCGGAGACATGCTGGTCTTTGGCGATGAGGTTCACCTGCTTCAATGTGTGATCTCTAAGAGTCCTTCATGGATTTTTACCCATTTTTTCAGCGCTGATGCCTGCATTCCTCTGGCTGTTTACTGCAAGCTTCTTCTCGAAAAAGGGATTTTGAATGAATGGCTGATGCGTTTACCAAGCTATCTGGCGGGGGCCATGATCCTCATCGTCTTCGGGTGGGTCTCGTGGAAATTCTTGAGGCCATGGGAAGGGCTTTTCAGCGTGGGATTCTTCTCCCTTTCACCTTATTTCATTTTTCTTGCACGCGAAGCAAGACCCTACGCGATTATCACCCTGCTTTTCTGCGTGGCGATGTTGTGTGTTTTCGCGTGGGCCCGCGGTGGGCCTCGTGGGCTATTACTCACCTCATCGGTTCTCTGCGCCTTTGCCATCTATTTCCATCTTGTTGTCGGACCGGCTGTTGCAGTTCTGGGACTGTATCCTCTGGTGATGATCATCAGCGGAAGAGTTTCAAGAGAAAGGTGGCTTGATTATGTCTATTCGGTGGTGATTTTTTCTATCATCACCCTGGTCCTGGTAGGGCCACCCGTGCATTCCTTATTGCAGGAGGTAGGCAGGAAGGCCGGGCAGGGTAACGGTGGGCTCGAGACGATTCAACGGGGCCTGATGCTTATACACGGCCTTCCCGTAGTCATACCCGTTTGGATCTGGGTACTGTGTTGTGCAGCAGGGGCCTGGTCATTATACCAGCGTTATTCGCCGGAGACTCTTTGTATGTCGGCCATTGTGGCGACACAGATGGCTACCATATGGCTGATAAAGCCGAGTTACATGGAGATTCCGTGGGTATGGTTACGTTATAGCGCACACGTTCATCCCATTGTTGTCGTGTTAGTCGCCAGCGGGTTGGCGTCTGTCGCAGGTTTATCCAAGCGGGCCATCTGGGTTTTAATGTCGCGCTGTTTTTTACCGGTGATACTGATCGGCTTTTTCTGCTGGCATTTGATCCTGGGGAATTACAGCCTGTGGGGAACCCATATGTATAATACACACCCCATGATGTTATTCGCGCCCCGAGAACTCGATGATTCCGGGCTAGGACAGATCATGCCGTCGTTTTATAAGAACCGGCTTCCGTCACTTCCATCTGGGTCATTGATAGAGGCCCCCATGCTTGTCACATTCCCGTTATACCAACTCTATCAAATCGACCACGACCGGAGATTCATATCCGGCACATTGGGAAACGGATATGGTCAGACTATTTTTAATGAGCATGCCATGGCCCGTTTTAAGACCGACGTGCCGGTGAATGCGTCCATGACTGAGGTGAACCTAGGCGCGCGGTATCTGATTGTCCACAAAAGGATCAAGACGGAATTGAAAGGGGCGTTTGATTTGTTGAGGAGGGATCGGCTTATGGGCCCCCAGATCGACACCATGGCCTATTTCTTTCAGATCCCGATGCTCGATTTCCTTTTCGGCAAGGAAGACTTGAGTATTTCCGATCCGAATTGGTCCTTTGATTGCATTTATGAGGATGATCTGGTCGCGGTCTATGATCTGACGAATTCATAGACCTGTTTTTCCTTGATCCATAGGCGTCATTTCCCTATACTCATGACGCTCAAAGCCCGCGAACAGTGTCGTGTCTCGGAATGAACTTAAACAATAAGTACCTTCTCCACAGATTAAAAGGGGGCATGGGGGTCTCTTTTCAGTTCCATCACCCAAAAGACGCCCAAGCCTGTTACCGCCCCCAAAGAGGACAGCGTTCGGTGG
>CAZFMX010000103.1:0-9155 GCA_964520425.1 uncultured Desulfobacteraceae bacterium | reverse complement strand
TTTTGGGTGGTGGAACTGAAAAGAGACCCCCATACCCCCAACGTGTCATAGAACCCGCCAAAATGATGGAAGGTATTTCTGGGACACGATACTAGTAAGGTATTTATCACAGATGTCAGGTTGATGGCAAGTCAGAGCGTCTGCCCTGATCCACCATCAAGGCGTCATCTGCTGCGTTGCCTTCGATCGTTTCTCCTTGCGGCGTATTACTTATACGCCTCAGTCGCCACTCCTCGGCACCTTACATCTAACATCTTGCTGGTGCCCAGGGTTTCCCCAAAATCCTCAGTTATCATTGCCCATCAACAAATTTGATGGTTGATTTTGGCCTGCTACCAAAGCCGGACGAGGTTCCCATAAAACTGAAAAACGCCCTATAGGACAAGCGGTCCGGGCTTGAATTTTTCCGGACCACTTATGACATCTCGCCCTACCATTTTGGCGATGGCCCTGAGCATCCCACCGAAAAGGAGATCATGAAAGGGCAGAAGAGTATACCAGTAGAAAAATCCGTATAATCCCTTGCTTCTGAATCTGGTACCCAGCCGGATTTCCGTCTGTCCGTGCCGCATCTCATTGAGGCCGATATCCAGGATCGCCTCACCGGGGAGTTTCATCTCGGCCAGAAGGATCAGGCGCCGTGGGGGCTTTACCAAGAGGACACGCCAAAAATCAAGGGCATCTCCCACGAGGAGTTGTTCAGGATGTCGACGCCCTCTTCTCAATCCCACACCTCCCGCGAGATTATCCATCCATCCTCTGACCCTCCAGAGAAAGTCCCCGTAGTACCAGCCGGTTTTCCCTCCAAGTCGGGTAATTACCGGCCAGACATCCTTTGGCAGGGCATCGAGTGTAAGTCTGAATCCGCTCTGAAGGAGGGGCCCTCCCGCATAAGGTGCGTCACCGGGCTGCGTCCACTCTGGCGGCTTCAGCTGACCGGCGTCACTCCATCGCGTCTCCACGATTCTGAGAGAATCCTTTTGAATAGCCCTCCTGATCGCTTCGCTGCAGGTCATCAGATTCAAAGGAATGATTTTGGTAATGCGATCATCCATGACAACCGCCCTATTTCTGGCGCCCTGCAAAAGGGGCTCTGATATGGCAGGAGAAACAGGCAGGACCACCCTGGCAATTAAAAACGCGATCCGCCGCCCTGTATTGAAATCCGACAAGAATCCAGGAGTAAAGAAAAGGGGTTTGCCTAGGCCGGTCTCCTTTGCGTAAAGATTGAAGAGCTGTCGATAGGTCAACACATCCGGGCCCCCAATGTCGAAGATTTCACCGGTTGTTTCCTCATTGCCGAGGCAGCTCTCAAGATAAGTCAAGACATCTCGAATACATATGGGTTGAATCTCGGTATCCAACACATTTGGGGGGAGTAACATCAAAGGCAGTCGTTCACTCAGATATCTCAGGATTTCGAAGGATGCACTCCCGGACCCGAGGATAATGGCGGATCGCAATATGGTCGTTGGAATAGGACCTGATCGCAGGATTCGGCCTACCTCGGCCCTGCTCTTCAGATGTGAGCTTAGTTCGGGAGAATCCGTGCCCAACCCGCCCAAATAGATGATTCTCTTGAGATTTGTCTGACCCGCAGCCCTCACGAAATGTCGTGCAGCTTGACGGTCGGCATGGGCAAAATCCCTATACTTTGGGCTCATGGAGTGGACAAGGTAGTATGCCGATGAACAGCCCTCAATGGCCTCACGCAACTGAGACGTATCAGTGGACTGAAAGTCAGCTCGAACCAAATCAACTTGGGGATGATTCGCCCATCTCCTTCCCCGGAGCTTGCGCATGGAGCGACCCGTAGCCCTGACCCGGTGGCCCCCGGCAAGCAGCCTGGAAACCAGACGTCCGCCGACATACCCCGTAGCGCCGGTGACAAGAACGGGTTTTAAGGAGAAATCGGCATCGAATTGTGAAGGGGTCATATCACAGTGGTTCAGCCCTTTTCAACAGGATCAATATGACGTCTTTCTCTCTCCTGGAGTAACGAAGTTACGTTGAGTTAAAGCGCCTAGCGGCGTCATTCACGTGCGGTCTTTAAGTGATTGCGACGTTCGAAATCCTCAATGGCTAGGATTATGAGACGGTCAATCAGGTCTGAATATGAGATACCTGAGGCCTCCCACAACTTGGGATACATGCTGATTGTCGTGAACCCGGGAATCGAGTTGATTTCGTTCACATAGATCTCGCTATGATCCGTTAGAAACATATCCACTCGAGCCATACCGCTACATTCGAGTCGTTCAAAAGCTCTAAGGGCCGTGATCTGAATCTTTTCTATGGTTTCGGGTTCAATATCTGCAGGAATGATGAGAACAGCCCCATCTTCTTCCACGTATTTCGAATCATAAGAATAGAATCCGTCCTTTGTGACAATCTCTCCGGGAACCGAGGCTATCGGAGTCTCATTGCCCAGAATCGAACATTCGATTTCGCGACCCGGAATCTCCTGTTCAACCACGACCTTCGTATCGTATTCAAAGGCCAGGTCAATCGCCGGATAGAGTTCATCCGGATTCATCACCCTGGAGATTCCAACAGATGATCCCATGTTGGCCGGCTTCACGAACAAAGGGAATTTAAGTCTTTTTTCTATCTCCTCTATTCGTTCCTGTACATCGCCTTTTCCCCGTAGAGTCACAAACTCCGCCACAGCGATCCCGGCCTCCCTGAGAATCCGTTTCGCCACATCTTTGTCCATACATATGGCCGAGCCAAGAATACCTGCGCCCACACAGGGAACATTTGCCAGTCTTGAAAAACCTTGAATAGAACCATCTTCACCATAGGGCCCGTGGAGTACAGGAAATATCACATCGATCGTTTCTATCTGTTCTCGATTCGTGAGATCAAGGAGCTGTCCATGATCCTTACTGGACATAGGGGCAATTTCGCGATTCCCTTCGTCAAGCTGAATCCAGTCCGCATTCCCGGATTTCAGTAGAAACAATGCGTTTTCATTCTTAAACCACTTTCCCTGTCGATCAATACCAATGAGGACGGGCTCATACTTATCCCTATCGACCGCGTTAATCACATTGATCGCGGACTCGAGAGACACTTCGTGTTCAGCAGATCGCCCTCCAAACAGGAGGGCCACTTTGATCTTCTTTCTCATCTGTTCATCACCCCTTCATACTCTCTCTGCCAATGGTCGACCCGTCATAAATACTCTTCTCAATATGTCGGATAATTCATGAAAAAGCCTTCCATTCTATGGAGTCTCTCTTTTAAAGTATGGGAAGATGTTGTCGTTTCTGTCTTAAATGGACCTTTTCAGGATATTGGAATGGTCATCACTTGTACAGCCTTAATCTCTCTTTGGCGAGTGCATTTTCAGGAATCAAAGCCGCCACCAGGTCAATGGGTTGACCCGGTCTTCACCATCCTTTCACTTCTTCAGGACTTCGACAACCCCGATCTCCTTTAGCCTCCAGACTTCTTCAATCTTCTGGGGACTGCATTTCAACTCATGGAAATCCTCAACCGGCTCTCCACTTACTAATTTACCTTCCATCATCGCGGTTACGTTGACTTGAGCAATATCTTGTTCGAGAAATTCTATGTCAAAATCCTGAAACATGAGGGATATATCTGAATATTCAGAGCTCATCCTGAGGACGAGGGCCGGCCACTCATCGGATAGGATATCTCTAGGAGCTGAATAGGCAGGCGCATTGATTCTACACTCCTCAGCAAACACATCTTTTATCCGATTCGCTTTTGCGGCAGAAACAATCGGGCTTTCCCCGGGTCTCTTTTCAATCTTTTCCGCGATAAACTCAAACTGCTTCTTTATCTTTGCCTCTTCACTCTCCCAGAAGATCAGAGCGGCAAGCATCCCCCCCGCCAGGATTCCAACAACGATGATGTGCTTTGTCTTCACCATAATGGACTCCCAACGATCCTATCCGCGGGTGTTTGACCGAACCGGTGGATATCGATTGAGACACTTCGATTGTCTCCCACAACATAAACATTCCCTTCATTGACCGTACGAGGAGCGAGGTTCCAGTCAGAAGGGTAGCGGGAGTAGTCTTCCTCGATTTTTCTTTCATTGACAAAAAGATCGCCGTTCCGAAATTCCACGACATCTCCCTCCAGAGCAACCACGCGTTTCAATAACATCACACTTTCACCGGCCAGACGAATAGCCACAATATCCCCTCTTTCGGGTTTTGAGAAGATATACCGCAATTTGAAACAGAAATTGAATCCCCCATCCATATAGGTTGGCGCCATGCTGTGCCCCTTTATTCGGAAAGGTGTACAGACAAAGCTGAAAAAGATATATGAAAATAGGGCGACAAGCAATATCCGAATTAGATATCGTCCTGTTATCCTGGGCATGAAGAATCGTCTTATGATGCTGCCAGCGACCATTTTTCCATTAGAATAACCAAGTGTTTAGGATTGAACTATAGGGGATCACACCATGAGTGTCAATTCTGATGAAGAAATAGTGGCACTCCGCGGGAAAGATTGGTAAAGTGACAAATGACAGATGAGAGCCTCCAGGGCATATTTCCGGAATGATCTCTCGGGAGAGACGGTACTCATCAAGTGTCTCTCTTTGGATAATAATAACAGGAGAAGAAAGAGGTGACCTATGAAATATAGAAAATTGGGTAAAAGCGGCATCAAAGTATCTGCTCTCGGATTCGGTTGTATGAGATTTCCCACCATAGAAACAGATGATGAAAGCCTCTCACCGTTTGAAATACCGGTCAATGAGGAAGAATCAGAAAAGATGCTCCTATATGCTATGGAGCACGGAATCAACTATTTTGATACGGCCTATCCCTATCACGGTGGGAAGAGTGAAGAGATCTTGGGCAGAACCATGAAAGCCTATCGGGATAGAATTATGATAGCGACCAAACTTCCCGCGATGATGGTCAAGGAGGCCTCTGATGTTGAACGGTTTATTGATGAACAGTTGAAGAGGCTCGACTCCGATTATGTGGATTTCTATCTTCTCCATGGCCTGAATAATCATTCATGGTCTCTCATGAAGGAGTATAAGGCATTAGACTTTATGGAAAGACTCATCTCAGACGGTCGCATACGTTACGCGGGATTCTCCTTCCATGATGAAGTCAAGGTTTTTAAAGAGATCGTGGACAGTTATGACTGGACCCTGTGTCAGATCCAGTACAACTACTTTGATGAAAACCGCCAAGCTGGAAAAGTAGGTCTGCAATATGCGGCCGGCAAAAGAATCGGTGTGGTCATTATGGAACCCCTGCGCGGTGGAAACCTGACCGACAATATACCTCCGACCGTCCAGGCGATCTGGGATTCGGCTGAGACGAAAAGGACCGCTGCGGAGTGGGCCCTGAGATGGGTCTTAAACCATGCTGAAGTTTCTGTAGTCCTGAGCGGAATGAGTGCCATGCCCCAGCTTGTTGAAAATCTCAAAATAGTCGAGGACGCCGAACCCGATTCTCTCACACAGGATGAACTGTCGCTTATCCAAAAGGTTAGGGAAGAATATGAGGCCCTTCTCAAGGTGGGCTGTACGGGGTGTGGCTACTGCATGCCTTGTCCCAACGGCGTTGATATCCCCACAAACTTCAACGCCTATAACAACTTTTTTCTCTTTGACCAACAGCAAATGTCACGGATGATGTACAATATGATGCTGCCAGAAGGTCAAAGGGCCTCCAGTTGTGTAGAATGCGGGGAGTGCGAAGAAAAGTGCCCCCAGCAGATCGAAATTATGGAGGAGTTGAAGAACGTCCACTCCACTCTGCACATTGAAGGAGGGGTGGGTGAGTTTCCTCCTCCGCCACCGAAGTCCTGAGAACGCAAAGTCCTCGGTCGTAATTACAGGTGCCACTCCTTTTAGGCCAGAGAGGAACTGGTCAGGTTCTATGATACATCGGGGGCATGGGGGTCTCTTTTCAGATTCACCACCATCTATTCAGAGGTCGTGGAACGGCACCATCATTTTGCATATTATGAAGCAGCCCCACGAACAATGTCTCCACAGCGACGGGGCTTTTTTGTGCCTGTCCACCGGACGCTGTCCTCTTTGGGGGCGGTTACAGGCTTGGGCGTTATTTGGGTGGTGGAACTGAAAAGAGATCTCCATGCCCCCTTTGAATCTGTGCAGCAGGTACTTTTCTACTCGAGTTACTTCTGAGACGCGACACTAGGAGAGATTCTTATACTGTCTAAACAGCAAGTACCCTGCCCATAGGATGGCAATGGACATTACCACAATACCGACCTTATGGGCGATACTGCCGATAAGATGGTCATAGCGGATCAGGCCTACCTCATTCAAGAGAAACTCCCAATCATGAAAACCGTAGGGTGACGTCCGCCCGGTATTTCCTCCCACAAGTGGCAGCATGCCGGCCCTGGCGTCATAAATATATGGGGCGAGATCAACGAAGTTCTCTCCAAACCACCACAAACAGACTGAGCCACCAAAGGAATCCCTTCTGGTCAAAATGAGGGCTATACCACAGATCACCGGGATCAAGAGTTGTCCCAGACTACCCCCGAAAGACGTCATGTATCGACCAAAGGGCCGGAAGATGATGTGACCTGCTTCATGGAACGGAAGGTTGATAAGATGTAAGAAGCTTTCAAACACACAAGTACTTGCCAGAGGACATGAGACGAAACGCCATCCCCATATCAGGAGGATTATGATAAGGAGGGCTCTTCCACCGAGATACAAGGGATTGATATCATATTCCACATGAAAGAACAGACTCTTAAAGAGAGGTTCTTCCTCGAATGTCTCAACAGACTCATTGGAAGGGATGGATTCCGGTTTTAAAGATAAATCCTTGCCCTCCTTATATTTGGCAAAGACAATCCCGCATCTGAGACATTCCCTGTTCCCATCCTCCTGATCCAATTTACACTTTGGGCATATCATGATTCTTTAGATATAGAACGACTCTTCTCTTATCATGCATATCTGGGCTGGTCCTTGGTTTCAGCATAGTATTCTTCAATGCCGACTTCCCGGATACGTTCGTTGAGTTTGATCCAGCGCGCGTGTAAATGCTCATCAAAGCCGGTCTTTTGGCAGGGAAACTCATCACATTCGTAACAATAGTCCATGTTTTTTTCCTGATGACACGAACGCACGCCGCAGGTCTTGAATAGCTTGCACTGCTCGTGACGACATCCCCGGCAATTTTCCGAGGCCAAATAATCGAGCATTTCCTTGAAATCAGGATATTTTCTGAAAACAGGATCTCCAATCAATGTCTCGAACCGTTTGGCGTAGATATCAAAATTGCCCAGCTTTTCTTTAAGCCTGATGCCGTACCTGCGAATATCACCGTTCACATGGGCGAAGCATTTTTCGCAACTGAGTCCACAGGGGGCCAGTGATTCCAGTATCTGTTGCGCGACCATCATGAACTCCTTTCCTTACTTTGCTATTTCGCCTATTGCTGATTATGCAGCTCACTTTTGAAGGTAGAGATGGGGATCAGAGACTTTTGTCTGTTGGGAGAGTATATGGTGTTTCTCTTATTGAGTCAAACCTAAACAAAACACACGGTTTTACGAATCATCTTTTTCTCATTCTTCTATTGACATGATTGATCATTCTATCAGGGCCACTCGTCAGGAATAATAGGCAGTTTACGTTTTTCCTTTAGCAGGGTTTCTAGTCTGGCTTAGGTTTTTTCACAAGTTTCTTGCATAGAAGAGTATCCTTATCACGGCAATGGCAACGCACAAGGTCATTGGGACAATCCCTAGAACAAAGGACAACAGATTCCTATTCGTGTCACTGATTGGGATAATGAAACAGGCAAACCCTGAGAGAATCATCAGTATGGACCAAATGATCAGTTGTTTTCCTCCATATGATTTGATTCTGTACCAGTTATCATCTGATTCAAATGATTTCTTGATACGCACACCATAGAAATGATTCATCTTGATTTTATGGTTAACCAAAGGAAGGCTCATTCCGATGAACAATAACGCCGTTATGATGTTCATCAGCCCAAATACGATATTGAGTTTCATCACGAATCCTCCAGGCAAATGGGGGATGCCTTCGATCAAGCGTACATAGGTTGAAGAGCACCCCTCCCACCTACCTCAATCCCCTTTTTCTCAAATAGGATTCGTTAAATATGAACGGTATACCGCTACCTTCCAATATCTGATGGGGATTTCTATTTGATATAATATCCACATACCCTCCATTTTCCATCCTTGTCCAGCATGGGTGTAACGGTTTCAACAGCATGCTTTTTATTATCGAACGACGTATTGAACTGGATAACCACATGCTCTCCCTTTGGAGCCCCCGGTAAGGAAGTCTCATAGCCCTTGGCACTGAGTTTCCGGGAAACATTCTTTCCCAATGGCCTCCTCACGGATTGCAAAGCTGTCACCCATTGGTCTTTTGAAATTTGCCCCTTGAAGTACTGAGCCGCTTCGTCCCAACTCTCCCCATACTTCTCAAGGTCAACCAACGCCAGCCACGCTTCTGCGGCACTCACAGCCGTCGCTTCCTTTTCTGAGTCCCCTGCCACAACAGTGACACTTGACAAGATCAATCCAACCATAACCAGACACATGATTTTGCGAACCATCATTATTCCCTCCTTCTTCTTTTAAATCTTGAAATTTGTTCATTGTTTTTCCTTAGATAACAAGATGCATTTTTACTCAGACTGCGAATATGAAAGCGTCTGACTTCACCATAGTGTAATCCACAACACCATCTTGGAAAGGATTTCAGCAAGAGAAATCCCCAGAATGAACGAGACAATCAATTTTCTTCCGCGCATACCTGAGGCGACTTTGTAGGCGTTAAACAATAGGGCAATAAACCAACAATACCAGGGGAACGTCACTCCAACGAGGGGAAGAAAAGACGTACGAATCATTAAAGGGCCCTGAATGACCCATAATAATGAAACGGCGACCAGTAACAACGGTAAACGCGCAACGCCGACAAAGGCCATAAAGTCCAACAGTCGTGTTTGTTTTTGGAGCACTTTGGCCAGGGCCCAGAAGCTTATCGCTGTGAGTGGCCATGCAACCGCCTGTTCCATGAACGCCACTCTCCAGACAACGGGAACGATATTGATATGAAGATCAAGCGCGCCATCAAAACGAATAGACCATCGAGAAAGAGCCAGGCT
>CAZFMX010000102.1:0-9543 GCA_964520425.1 uncultured Desulfobacteraceae bacterium | reverse complement strand
GAACCTTTCCGGGTCCACCGCCAGAGGCGGTGGGTTTAGATCACAACTAATTTGACTTCTAAATTCTGAAAGACTCTTTCAGGGCTTAGGTTCTTCTTGGACAGCAAGAATGCCATGCATAACTGGACAACAGAATATTAAGAAGGGTTCCTTATGTCGAGATATACTTTCTTGATACTTGGCGCGGAGGGTCAATTAGGAAAGGCCTTCAAACGCTACCTTGCCACCCATGATATTGCTTTTTCCGCACCACGGGAAAAGGACTGTGACATAACTGATGCATATAATCTTGAGAAGATCGTCGAGAGGGTTTCACCGACCGTAATCATCAATTGTGCCGCTTACAATGCGGTCGATGATGCTGAAGGGGAAAAAGAGCTCGCATACATGATCAATTGCACAGCGATCGAGAAGCTCATAGAAATATGCAATCTTCATCAAATCAAATTGATCCACTACAGTACGGACTATGTTTTTGATGGGACCAAGGAAGACCTATACACTGAGGAAGATAAGACAGCTCCACTCAATGTTTACGGGCAAAGCAAACTTGCGGGAGAACAAATCGTCATAGAAAAGGCCCATGACTCTATTGTCTTTCGGACCAGTTGGGTATTTGGCGATGGTACGCAGAACTTCATTTACAAACTCCGCCAGTGGGTAAAAAGGAACAAGGTTCTTAAAATCAGTTGTGATGAAGTCTCAGTCCCCACCTTTGTTGATGATATTGTCCATGTGACCTTAAAGGCCATAAACAAAAACTTGGGAGGACTCTTCCATCTAACTAACACAGGATATGCCTCCCGATACGAATGGGCTCGGTATGTCATAAATACATTGGATATGGTCCACACGATTATTCCAGTCCCCATGAATACCTTTCCATGCAAAGCCAGAAGGCCCTTGTTTGTGCCCATGTCCAATGAGAACCTCAGCAAAGAGCTGGGGATTGACATTCCTTATTGGAATAATTCGGTAAAACGATACCTCTTGGGCCTATAGCACATAACATCACTTGATTTATTGAGAGGAGAACTAGTGTCTTGTCTCAGAAGTAACTCACATCATTATATCTACGCCACAGATCCGTGAGAAACAAGGGGGTCTCTTTTTAATTCGTCACCATCTGTCCGGAGGTAGTGGAACGGCACCAGGTTTATGCATGCTTTGGAGCAGTCTCGAAAAGCTATATTATCATAACGATGTGAGTTCTCTGTGCCCGTTCACTGAGGATTTTCCGCTTTGAGACGATAACAAGCTTGGTCATCTTTTGGGTGACGGAACTAAAAAGAGACCTCCTTGCTCCTCTATTATTAATTCTGGATCTATTCAGGATAATGAAAGCAATTTATTAGACACGACACTAGGCTTGAAACCTGACCATTAAGTGTATACAATAGAAATTCTATCTCATTTAAAAAAGGGGGCAAAAGCGGACGAATGAGGGAGGAATACAAGAGAAAATTGTCAATATTTTTAAGAGGTTGGGGATCAAGCCTTATAGTTGCCGTATTGATCGCCACATCCTTCAAATCGGCCATAGCTGACTGGAATGATATCCCTTCTGGGTCAATGCTACCCACAATTTTGATAGGGGACCGTGTTTTCGTCAACAAACTGGCCTATGATCTCAAGATCCCGTATACGACTCTACAGATTGTGAAATGGTCCGAGCCTAAGCGTGGAGATATTGTCGTCTTCTTTTCTCCTAAGGATGGCAAGCGTCTTATCAAAAGGGTTGTCGGTCTCCCCGGAGATACCATTGCCATGCGGAATGACCGTCTTTTCATCAATGGTCAGTCCGTGCATTATGGCCCACCTGAAAAGGAAGTTGTAGATCAAATCCCTCCTATCGAACAGGACCGCTATGTCTTTCTTAGTGAGGAACTTCCCGGCAAACAACACACTGTGATGTTTGCCCCGTCACGTCCTTCCCTGGACACCTTCGAAGCAATAACCATACCGGATGGAAAATATTTTATGATGGGGGATAATCGCGACAATAGTGCTGATTCCCGTGTTTTCGGTTATGTAGACAGAAGACTTATTGTGGGCCGCGCGACAATGGTGGTGATTTCCCGAGAAGGGTCTTTCTTGAATCCAAGATGGGATCGCTTTTTTGGCGATTTGTCCTAAACCTCACTCCTTAAATGTCCTCTTTGTTTAACATATCGGGCGTTGTCAATCGAGAGTCATTGCGGTCGGACAACGACGGATGGCGATACTCAACACTCATTGAGACCTTTGAAAAATGTTCAATTTTATTCAAGGTCAAGGAAGGCGAAAATTCTAACCCTCCCGATTTTCATCGGGACAGCCAGGAATACCCTAAAGTATTTCGAGGATTAGAATTTGAGCCTGACACCGCTCGTCCCGCCATAGTCTTTGACGACGGCGGAAGATTGGGCAAAAGAGGACGTTTTTCAAAGGTCTCTCATTGAAGGGCGCTGAAATCCATGAGGGCTTCGTCAAATTCAATGCCGAGGACAAAAGAATCCACACCCTGTCTCCCACGTCTCTTATGCTTGCTCTTGTGCCTGACCGTCCCATCTACCTTGACCATGGCCTCAAAAGAGAAAAGCATGATATTTTCGAGCCTATCTCCTTTCTGTGCATTCTCAATCAAATCAAAGTCCTCTTCACTGACAAATATTCCCACACCGTTTAATGAATAATCTACCACAGGAAGCTCGTAGTTTTTCTCTGTTTGAAAACCCTTTCTTGGTGTAAGTACTGCACTGATGAACTCAGGCATCTCACTGCTTCCCCTACGCCCTCTCCGTCTTTCGGGAAGCACCACGGATTCGGGGAAACTCACTATGATTTTGGAATCAACACCATCCCTCTGAGAGGTAAGGCACAGTGTCTTGAATTCACACGATGTATTTCCGGCCATGAACTTCAGAGCCAATTGCCGGCCCGGCCTAATGAGTGTATATCCATCTTCTGGAACCAACTCCCCGAGGATGAGGTGAGGCCCGTTTCCATGTTTTGAATGCTCAGCCATAAAGCTGGCTTTGACGATCTTGCAGGTATAGGAATTTTCATACCCTTTGATTCGAACTGTGATTTTCCGTCTGTGATGTATCAAGTAATCAATGACTTTCCATATCGTCTGTCTGTCTTTCGCAGTAAACATGGTCATATAAGGGCCTCGCTTCCTCCTCCAAGCTCAATTGGAGGACACATGGGATAGAGATGATAATGCTTTTAACTATCCCTAGAAACAAAACCACAATATGTCAATCAGGAAAACCCTGTTTTTTACATGCGAAAAACCTTAGAAAGACCGATGGTTCAGCGTTCTGGATTTAGGATCTCCGTCCTTATCAGTCAGATATCTTTTCCGGGACATAAGTCATTTCTCCCTCATCATTGCGATACGGAATCGCTCTGAGAAAAATGCCAATCTCGCCGGTTTCAGCGATCCTCCAAAGGCGACCTGTGACCGTATCAAGCATGAACTGGTCTTTGCTGGAATCTGAAATCTGCCCGAAAACATATCGTCCATTCTCAGAAAACAGGATCTCTTGCCTTGGTTTCTCTGATTGTTGCTGTTGAGTCCCAAGGGTTTGGGGCAACACATTTTCGGAGCAAAACAAAAAAGGTAAGGACCATGTCACGATCAGCATAAGAAGCGTCTTATTCAGTCTCATTATTCTCTCCTCCTATCTCGTTATTTGGATATTTTAAGATCTCATACTCTCGAAATGTGTCAAGCTGTTTGTCCGCTATCTTTAGAGACATGAGTTTGGCCCGCCTCTGATCCGCCAAATTCTCCGTTTTTCCGTTGGACAAGGACGCGAGTCTGAGTCCCTATGTGTTCAAAACCGTAAGAATTATGAGGGATAGAGGCTTGCCGTATAGACTCGACCCGTGGGGACCAGCATTGAACGGGAATGGGAGTGAGTCCTTAGGAGATCCCATCTAAGGCGGTAAAAGAGACAAAGGCTTTTCTGAAGTGACCTGCTTCTACGTCCATCTGCCGGGTATGGACGTATTACAGAATTTACAGCGTCCATTGTCCAGGTTGAACTGATTCAGGTGATATCCGTTTCGTTCTATGAGCACCTTGCCGCAGTGATGGCAATAGGTATGGCATCCCTTGTGCCCGGGAACGTTCCCCAGATAGACATAATGGATTCCTTCCTTCAGAGCCAGATCTCTAAACTGTTCCAGGGTTTCTATGGGTGTCGGCGGCAACCGGGTCAATTTGTACTGAGGAAAAAACCTCAGGAAGTGGAGTGGATAATCTGGTCCCAGTTCCTCTAGAATCCATGCACACATCCGCTTGATCATTTCAAAATCATCCACATAAGTAGGGACCACCAGGGTGGTCATCTCAAACCATACCCCTTTTTGATGAAGAGTCTTGAAGGTTTCGAGGACAGGCTGTAAAGTGCCCCCGTTTAGAGAAGCATAGAGGTTATTATCAAAGGACTTCAGGTTGATATTGGCCCCATCAATATATTCGGCAAGTTGCAGCAAAGGTCCTCTGTTGATATAGCCGTTGGAGACCAGGACATTTTTGAGCCCCGCTTCTCTTGCAAGTTTGGCGGTGTCATGGGTGTATTCGTAATAGGTGATCGCCTCCGAATAGGTGAAAGCAATAGAGGGTGTCTTTTTTCCCTTTGCCGTCTTGACCACATCGGCGGGGAACAGTTCCATGTGTCTGACTTCCTCCGGTTTTTTCTGTGAGATTTCCCAATTTTGACAATTCAGGCACCTGAAATTGCAGCCGGTAGTGGCGATGGACAATATGGATGTACCCGGATAGAAATGGTTCAGGGGCTTCTTCTCGATCGGATCCACATTCACGGAACAGGGATTTCCATATGCAAGGGAGTATAACTTGCCCTCTATATTGACCTTTGAACGGCATATGCTTCGATCTCCTGGAGAGAGTGTACAACGATTCGGACACACCTGACACTGGACTTGTCTGCCGTTCGACGTGTAGTGAAAGGCCTCAATAGACCATTTCCAAGGCTTGGCGGGTGCATCATTCTTGAATATATGGCCCTTCACACTCTTACCTTTATCGGCCTTGCCCGGCCAAAAGGCGTATGCCTGTGCGCCACACAGAATGACAGAGGCACCCACCATGCCCACTGATTTCAAGAATTCTTTTCGTGTCATTGCTCGGTTCATCAGATAGACTCCACTATGTTTTCGAGAATAAAATAATCATATTACTTGAGATTTTAATCATTATTAGAAAAATTATGGCCGATTGAATCCCCCACAGAGGAATCAGTAACGTTCCGACAACAAGAGTGCCCACAGCGGCGCCAGCCAGATCGGCAGCAAGGCACCCTGCTGCAGGGCTTTGTCTTTCACCAATCATTTTGGCAACCAGAGGAAACTGTAACCCGCAAAAGAAGGAAAATGTAAAGCAATACCCTAAAAAATAGATCTGATAAAGCTCGCCTCTTAGAAAGCTGTTCCATATAAAGAAGATAAGTATCAGTCCAAGAAGAGCAACCTCCGAGAATACAAGCATACGTTTGTTCCCCTCTTCATAGAGACTTCCCATCGCGGCGCCGGGAAGCAGTCCCAACAGACAGACCGTGATAATTGCCCCAATCTTCAGGTAGATGTATCCATAGATAACCTGAAACGAGAAGA
The DNA here is from genome assembly GCA_964520425.1 of uncultured Desulfobacteraceae bacterium. Classification (GTDB taxonomy): domain Bacteria; phylum Desulfobacterota; class DSM-4660; order Desulfatiglandales; family HGW-15; genus JAFGFY01. The sequence continues at coordinate 3,915 of CAZFMX010000102.1, read as the reverse complement.
TCACGAGCATCTCCACGCCCATGTTCGCCAGGCCCGTGGAAAAAAGGATATATTCTTCTTTTCTCATCAATACAACATAGACAAGCACCAAACCTGCCAAGATCAAGATGAATATCTTAGGAGAAGTCCCGTGTTTCAGGAACCATTCCTGGAACATGACGTTCATGATCCTCGGCTCAAAATCCGTGTTCTGGTACTCCTCTCGGTCTAAGACATCTTGTATCTGGTTAATCCTCTCCTTTGTCACGTTGCCATAGTAGAATCCATCGATATAGTCTGTGATGATGGACTTAGCTCTCAATCTAGAAGGAATATCCGTGGAAAGCTCTCCGTCCCTGCACAGGAAATAGGCTTCCCCTCCTGGCAGGATCATAACATTTTGAAAGTGTGATTTCGCGGTATTATACATGATAGAGAGCTTTTTCTTCTCCACATCACTGATGTAATTGGGTGAGTATTCAAGCCCAAAGGAAAGCACCCCGCCTTCTGAGAGTATTCTTTTTGAAAGGGAGAAAAATTCACTGGTATAAAACCGGTTTATCTGAAAGGTATCCGGGTCCGGAAGGTCGACAATAATGACATCGTATCTCTTATCAGTCGTCTTGATATAACTTCTCCCATCTGTATTCTTGATACTGAGACCGGGAAGGTTCTTGATGAAACCAAACTCTTCCGCCGCCTCAGTCAAATAAGGGTCCAGTTCGACATAGTCAATTCGGTTTGGATGATATTTTTCTACTTCGCCTAGACTTTCACCAAGTCCTCCCGAGACCAAGAGAACGGATTCCACTCTTTCAAGTTGAATTAAGGGATAGTGGATCTTTTCTTCACTGCCAATGATATCGGCACTGGAGTAAAGGGGATTCCCGGATTCCCAAAATGTATGCTGAGGGCCTTCCCTACTGACCACGATTCTCCCGTAAGGAGATTCCACGTATCGCACTATGTCCCCATATTGTTTGGATAGGGTGGATGTTTCAAAGCTCGAGTTAAATGCAAAAAAACAAAAAAGAATGACACAAACCGAGGTCAGGATCAGAAGGAAGTATCTTCGAGCAGAAAAAAGGAGGATGAGCCCAACGATAATCATAAGAGTCGAGGTGAAGGCGATGGTCTTGAACGGTTTTACCCAATAGACAAGGGCAAAGCTGAACAATATGCCTCCACAGGTATCCCCGATACTGTCCGTAAGATAGAGTTCTCCGGACGTGAACTCATGATGAGAATTGTGCAATACCGTTAAGGAATGCGGGAGAATAAAACCGACCATCAGACAATAAGGAGCTAAAGTCACCATAGTGTAGAAAAGGATCGGGTAAAATCCGGGTGATATACCGTGGGTAAAGAGAATTTCTCTGAAATTCCGGATGAGGATTAACTGGATGAGAGGCCAGACACCCATCAGGACCAGGAGAAGGGCATACAAAACAAGGGAAGAGCATTTGACGGGTCGCGCAGCCAGACTTCCAAGGCCGGTGATCAGAAGCCAGCAGAAAAGCACTAAAGAAATAGTGATCTCATTACCATGAAACTGCGACAGGTATTCCCGAATGGTGACAAGTTGAACTGCAATGGAAGAGATCCCAGTGCCTATGATCGCCCATATGATTAACTTCCTTGTATCCGCCATTGTTCATCTTCTGAGACTTTTGAAAAACGCCCCCTTTGGCCTAATCTTCCGTCGTCGTCAAAGACTATGGCGGGACGAGCGGTGTCAGACTCAAATTCTAATCCTCGAAATACTACGGGTATTCCTGGCTGTCCCGATGAAAATCGGGAGGGTTAGAATTCTCGCATTCCCCGGACTTGAACAAAATTGAGCATTTTTCAAAGGTATCCTTTTGTGGAATCGTTATGTGGTTTCATACCTAGGAGGCTGTCCGAGAATAGCAATTTTTTCCAATATCGAGGAATGTCTGAAAAAATTACCGCAGGCATATGGTTAATATTCCGAGGATATTTTTTTCGGATATGACGAAGAGTTTGGAGAAAAGGGCATTCTCAGACAGCCTCCTAGTGCTCCTCAAAGGCCTGCACCTGGTAGACTAAGACCTCGAGTTTGTCATGTTTCCAGGTATCCCTATCCAAGCCCGCCTTCAAACACAAGTGCCTGAGGAATTCCTTTTTATCCGGAAGCTGCTCCCAGACCTGAGGGAGGAACGTCGCCTGATGGAATCCTTTCTTGATGATCAGGCCGTCAATACCCGGCCGAAGTTTATTCAGAAGGTCAGCTGCATCCGTGTAATCAAGGGGGGTTGGATCGGTCAAAATACTGATCTCCACTTGTACCTTCTTCCATTCTGCTTCCGAAAGAGGAGGGAATCGTGGGTCTCTGAATGCCGCATTGATGGCATTCTCCCTGATCCCTTCAATCATCGATTCCTGAGGGACAATGTGGCCGATACATCCCCTGAGAGCGCCATTCTCAGTAAGGGTGACAAAAGTACCTCGTTTCCCTTGAAACTTTGGTGACTGAAAAGCCTCTGGCTGCTCCTGCCCTTCATGCCCTGTAAGTCTTTCTTCAATGGTCCGCCTCGCCACGGAAAGGAGGTATTTCCCCTCTTCTTCCGTCAATTTGTCCGTATCGATCATGTCCCCCTCCTTCTTCGTCTTTTCATCAGTTGCGACGTGTGCAGACATGATCCTGGATGGAGGCTGATCGGCCTCTTCAGCACATATCGCGTGAGTTCCCGGGCACAAAAGGATGAAGAGTAGAGGAAAAGGGAGAGAACCAATAGAAGTCCGCACCCAGGATGCTATGCTAAGCTTTTTCAAATTCATCTGTTATTAGCGCGTCATCTCTCATTCGATCCGAACAGATTCTTGGCTTGTGTAGCAGCCAACAGCTAGTCCGGAGATGATCTGATTATATTCATTCGGGCCCCTAAAGTAAAGTGGGTTGATATTTCCATCCGATTTCACTATAAGAGACACATGGAGAGTCTAAAAAAGAAAAGAGCCCGAGCAGAAATCATCTTTGAAACCTTGGACCCCCTATACACCCGCGAAAAAACCGCCCTCAAACATAGGACCCCTTTTCAACTCCTGGCGGCCACTATCTTGTCGGCTCAGTGTACGGATGCTCAAGTCAACCTGGTCACCAAAACTCTTTTCAAGAAATACAAGGGGCCAGAGGACTTTCTCAATGCGCCTATTTCAGAGCTGGAAAATGACATCAGATCTACAGGGTTTTACAAGAACAAGGCGAAATCGATCAAAGGATCTGCTCAAGCCATCATGGATCTTCACAAAGGGAAAGTTCCTTCCACCATGGAAGAGATGGTAAGGCTTCCCGGTGTCGGTCGAAAGACGGCAAATGTGGTCCTGGGCGCGGCTTTCGGTCTTCCCGGCGTCGTCGTGGATACCCATGTCAAACGCCTTTCCAACAGATTGGGACTTAGTGACAATCGGGATCCTGACAAGATTGAAAAAGACATAGAGAGACTGCTTCCTGAAGAAAGATGGCGCCGTTTTTCAGACATTCTCATCTATCATGGTAGGGAATATTGCACGGCAAGAAAACCGGCCCATGATCGCTGTCCGATCTATAAGCACTGTCCATCCAGATCGATTTGATCACCTTAGTGCCGATTTCCTAAAAAGCCGATTGAGAGGCCTCCTCGAAGAGTGCTCAAGGGATTGAGGCTTTTCTGTTGTGCCTGGTAGGAGGACGCCGTCTTTTCGTGACTTATCTGTGGGGGAAGCCCTGTCTTCCCGCCTCGAAAAGGTGGGAAGAACAAACGACAGAACCTCTCCGGATCCACAGCTAGTATCGTGTCCCAGAATTAACTTGAATAATTACCCCCCACACAATCTCAAAGAGGGCATGGGGGGCTCTTTTCAGTTCCACCACCCAAAAGACGCCCAAGCCTGTTACCGCCCCCAAAGAGGACAGCGTTCGGTGGACAGGCACAA
>CAZFMX010000101.1:0-9594 GCA_964520425.1 uncultured Desulfobacteraceae bacterium | reverse complement strand
CCCCTACAAATCTCTCAACGACCAGACGAACCCGTACCTCATTCGGTTGAGATATTCCTGTAACATCATAACTTAACTCGGTGCCGGCCTCATATCGTTCGACGCGCATTGGTCTATGCAATCCACTCGTCTTAAAGACCTTTTCGAGCTCCTTAATAACTTCAACAGAATATTCTAGCGGCATATTATCTCCATAAGTGCATTGCAATATCGCTTAGAGCCAAAAAATGCATGAATTATGTGTGGTCTCCTAAAAGATCTGGACTGGAATTGATCTCAGGCTTGTGGGGCCTTTTGACTTTTGAGTGATTTGATAAGAGCATTTACTGCTGAAGTAAGGGTCCTCAGCTCGCCGGTTTTCCTGACATGAATGTTCCTGAATATACAGAGTATATCAGAAAAGGATCCATCCGTAAAGCTTGCTATGATACTCGATTCAAACTCGGAACAATCAAAACAGGCTTTAACACTCCCCCTGATAATCTAGACTTTGTATGACTTGGCGTGATTGCCTAAGGACCTCTCGGACAAGGTCTGGAGTGGTCTCTTCGCTTTGAATAACTCTTACCGCCGGACCGAGAGGGCTCCATTGAGGAACAGAGCTTCTTTTGAAAAGGGCGATGGTCGGTGTGCCGAGCATCGCAGACAAGTGGGTGATACCGCTGTCATGCCCTACATAAAGGGAGGCCTTCCCTAGTAGAGGTATCAGGTCTTCAATTTCAGGGTAAAAGAGGATTTGAGTATTCCTGTAGTGGACGTTTTCAATGAAGAACGGATAAAGTCGCTCCTCTGCAGGACCGAGCAGGACTACGAAATCATGCCCGCTCAAGAAAGAGGCTTTGCTTAATTCATCGATCAACTCAATCCAGAAATCGGGGGGATGATTCTTGCCCTGTCCTCCGGATCCGGGATGAAACACCGTCTTAGACTGTCGGATCAAAGCGGGCTCCCGATTCAAGAGAGCACGATCGCAGCCAGACTTCAAGGCCTTTTCGGGATCTGCCGGTAACCCTGCCCTTTTAAGGCATTCAGCCAGATACTTGGCTACATGAATCTCTGTTTTCTCCGGTGGAAAGGCCGGGAAGAAATGGATTGAAGCGGTGGGCAGGTAAAACCTCAGATTTTCTTCAACAATCCCGTCCGGATCATTGAGGAAGGCGACTGCCCGATCCACCCGGGGAATAGTGAAAGAGAGATTTTCATCATATGTGTCCAGAAACAGCCGATGCCATCCGGGGCCTTCATAGTCTATTGATTGCCCGACATAGGGTCTTAAGATGTCGAGGGACGGCTGTCTGCACACCAGAACCACATCTGTGGAAGCACTTACCTGAACCATCGCAGGCACTAACATCAGGGTATCACCCAGTGCGGCTGGTCTGATGATCAGGACTCTCAACTGAGATATGTCCTTTCAAAAGCGGAGATGGCTCTGGTCTTCCTTATTCCGAGGGTATTTTCCGCCAAATCGTTCAAATGACTCTTCTTTCTCTTAGAGGTTCACGTCAAATGTATGTCTCATATAAGTGTCTGGTTCAATCTAATGGATCCGGAGCACAGTCATCAAGTTCTTTTTCAGAAAAGAGTCAGTGAACAGTATCTTTTAGGGAACATTTTTTGGCTGGTGTGTGATTATGTGCACATTAGAAATGGGGGAAATCCCGTATGTGCTTGAGTCTTTTCAACGAACCCGAGATTTTCAATACTACCTGAGCGCCCGAAATGTCCCGATATTCCTGGCTCTGATGAGCAAGGCCCGTTTGCATTCTTCGGCTGCTATGAAACATTGAAGATCAATCGTGTTTTGGCATAAATGTTGCTGATTTAATCAACAACGACAACCATATCGATAGGAAAACCTTAAACTTGAAAGGATGCGATGATGAAAGAGAGTACACCGCCCAACACTATGGAGAATGGAACATTTGAGAATAACCAATTACCCGCTCATTATCATAGCGTAGAATTTTCCATACAGGGTGTGGCGCTTGCGTATCAATTCAAGCTTTGGAATATCTCCTCAACCCCAATGTGTGTTCTAGTCAAAGAAGACTCAGCTATTTTGCCTAGTCTAAAAGAAGGCGACACACTGGATTTGAAATTCTACTCCAGTGGAACGAGTTATTCCACCGCCTCCCTGAAAACAAGGATCCGACACATCACTAGGGATCAGGGGAGATTCAGAGGCCACTATCTTGTGGCTCTGGAAATCCAAGAAACCCCTCATCCACACAGCATCCACTAAAAATCACTGTTTAAGGGTAACAAATGATATTTCAACGGTACCAGATAATAGGAGGTTGTATGCAAGCCATACAAAGCGATGCAAAGGTGAGAAAGAAAAAGCCGGATCTTGCTGTTCTCTGGAATAACAAAGGTGCTGAATTTTTCAGGAATAACAGATTTGAGGAAGCAAAGGCAGCATTCAATCAAGCCAAGGTCATCAAACCGAATCTTGTCCCTGCGTTATACAATCTGGCTAATGTATACGTGATAGAGGGGAAGAAAAAAGAGGCTATCTTCCTTTTGCAAAAGGCCATTGAGACCGATCCAAACTTCAAAGATACGGTGAAGAAATCCAGTTGTTTCGATAAGTTGAGGAATGACCAGGATTTCGTGAAGATCATTAACTGAAGGCTCATTGATCGCCAGATAAGAAGATGGAGGAGATATCCCCAATGTTCCTTTTGGGGTTGTCTCCCCTTTTTTTTTATAGTAAAAGAACTATATTCAATATGGACCAGAACTGACATTTTAGATCATTGATACTCACCTTCTAGTGCCTCGGTCATGGGATCAAATCAGACAAGAGATCTCCCCTGACCGAAACGTGAGAGTTATTCATAATCGTAAAGGGATTCTATGGGAAGGGATTTCCAGGGAAGACACCATCTCGGGAGAAGATCAAATGACCCATGAGGACAGAGGACACTATGCTGCCAAGCATCCACCGGGCCGAAGCACGGATCAGAAGATCGTGGACGCTTTGACTTCCGCCGTTTCAGATAACACAATTCCCTGTGCTGTTGCATTTAAAATCGCCGCTGAGTTAGATGAGTCGTCTGAGGAAGTGGGATTCACTATCGACACTCTAGAATATACCATCACCAAATGCCAGTTGGGTCTTTTCGGCTATGGTCCAGAGAAAAAGAAACTCAAACCAGCCGACTCTGTTTCTCCCGCATTAGAAGAAGCTATTAAGAAGGCAATGATCAATGATCGGCTTCCCTGCGTGACCGCCTGGGATATCGCTGAAAGGCTTGGCCTTGGCAAATTGTCTGTTGCTTCAGCCTGCGAGACCCTCGGAATCAAGATTTCTCCCTGCCAGTTAGGGGCATTCAGACAATCAACCATCTCCCGTCTACCACGATGAGAATATACCAGCCGGACGTTGTTCCCTCTCAACATACTTCATCGCGCTCGTAACCTACCATGAATGAACGAAAATGGTCCATTCGTGTTCTGTTGAAATACACAATGTTCCAGCTTCCCGGACTGGCTCTGCTTGTTATTATCATGCTGTTTATCCTGCGCTGGTTTGAACTTCCCGTATGGTTGCTATGGTGCTCTGTTTTTATCTGGGTGGCCAAAGATGCAATCCTTTATCCTTTTGTGTGGCGTGCCTATGATCAACCCCGTGAGGGATATGCGGATGCAATAGTTGGAGCCTGTTGCATTGCTCAGGAGAAAATGGCTCCTTCAGGATACGTCCTGGTGCGCGGTGAGCTTTGGAAGGCCGAATTGACTTCTGGTAGCCGGTTTGTTGAAAAGGGAGAGCTCGTGAGGGTTCAAGAAATCCGTGGACTCATCCTCGTTGTGAAACCCTGGGATGAGGATTTTGAGGATTGATGAGAGATTATCATTCTGGTCAGCCAGCTCCTAACGCCCTCCTCCCTGGTACGACCGGACCGCCTTGTTGTGCTCGGAAAGGGTTTTGGAGAAATGGTGGGAACCATCGTTTTTTGACACAAAATAGAGATAATCGGTTTTCTCCGGAAAGAGGACTGCTTTGATAGCCTCAAGACCGGGATTTGCGATGGGCCCGATTGGAAGGCCTCGAATTACGTAGGTATTATAAGGAGTCGGTTCCCTAAGGTCTTTTCGTGTCAGATTTCCATTAAAACCCTTAATACCATAGATAACTGTAGGGTCGCTCTCAAGTCGCATCCCTTGCCTAAGACGGTTCAGAAACACAGACGCAATCATGGGTCTCTCCACTGTAAGGCCGGTCTCCTTTTCTACAATGGAGGCCAGGATGATGACGTCTTCCATGGTCATGCCTACAGCTTCAGCCCTCTTTTCCAGAGGACCTGTCAACTGCCTGAACCGGTTGACCATAGCATCAATGGCGGCTGACGAGGATATGCCCCTGGGCAAGTAGTAGGTGTCCGGGTACAGATACCCTTCTAAGCTCGGCCCGGTAATATCGTACCGTTTTAAAACGACCGGATCGTGCGCGAGAGAAACAAACTCCTCTTTTTCAACCAGTCCATTTCTATCCAAGACATCCGCGATCTGCTCTATGGTATATCCTTCTGGGAATGTGATGGGATAGGTAATTACAGCACCTGCCGTCAATATTTCGAGAATCCTGATGGGTGACATGTTCGGACTTAGTCGATATTCTCCCGCCTGGATACGCCTGCTGGAGCCCATAATCTTACCCCAAAGTCCGAAAAGAGTCTTGTTGACGATGATGTCCCTTCTTTCCAATTCATTGGCCACTTCCTTCAGGGACAGACCTTCTTTGATGAAGACGACCTGCTCCATACCCTCTTGTTCAGTAGGAGTAATCAGAAAATGTACTGCACTCACTCCCAGGAGCAGGATAACCAAGAAAAACAGGCCTGATAGGAGAAGGATCACTCTCTTTAAAGAAAATTTAGCCATGAATGACCCTCCCCAGGAACAACTCAAGGGATAGATTGTTTCGATTTGTCATGTTTTTTATCCTCCTGCCTTCGCTAAAGATTCGGCAAGGCAAGTCGGGAAAGTCGAGGGTACCGCATCTCCTTTATTGCCTGCCGGGCCGAAGCCTTGGCGAAGGCTGGTCAAGGGTTCGCGGTAGTTCACTACAGCTGCATCCTTAACTTTTACAACGTTAGGGCTTAATCTAGTATCCTGCTACGGTGAAGTCAATCATTGGGGTCAACACTGGATTCTTCCAGGATGCCGTCATCTTATTGAGTTCAGAAATTCGCCAGGGAATCGGTTTCTTCATTCAAGGTAAATCACACTCGACTCAAAGAATGGGTGGAACCGGTCCCCACTCTTGCAGGGGACAAAGATGGCAGAGGGGTTTCCTACGGCAGTACTCCTTTCCTGTTTTGACGATCAAGGCATGAAGCTCATTAAAAAGGGACGTGTCCTCCGGAAGATGGTCCATAAACAGGGACTGCAATTCGTGATAGTCGGTTTGCTCGTCCGTCATGCCGTGGCGTTTCAGAATACGATGGGTATAGGCGTCGACAACGAATACAGGCCTTTGGGCCGCATAAAGGAGAATACTATCGGCGGTTTCAGGTCCAATGCCGTTCACCGAAAGGAGTTCTTGCCTGAGGGTGTCAGTCTCTTTATTGAGTAACCTTGTAAGATCTAATTCATAGCATTCTCTCAGAAAATCAATCAAATTCTTCAGTCGTTTTGCTTTGATATTGTAATAACCTACAGGCCGAATCAGTTGGGCCAGCTCTGACACAGAAAGGGCGTTTAACCGGTCCGGAGAAAGCAGTCCCCTTTCCTTTAGATTGAGAATGGCTTTTTCTACATTTTTCCAGTTGGTATTTTGTGTCAGGACAGCGCCTGCGATCACCTCAAGTTCGGTTTCTCCCGGCCACCAGTGTTGTGGGCCGAAGTGATTCAGGAGTTTCGTGAACATCCCCTCCAATCTCTGAGCCGTAGAATCGATCAAGTGTAGCACCTTTTTTCAGTCTTAATTACCTTGACAGGTTCAGCAAGATAACTTAGATTTACGCTCCGTGTCAATGTAACTGTGCGGAGGTTGGGCATCTTTTGAGATCAATCATGCTGACGATCAACATCCACGGAACTCAAGAGAAGGGAGGGCCCATATCTCCCATCAGATCATAGACAGCAAATTTATTACTCTATATTTTAAAGACATGACATCAGATCAAAAACTCAAGAGGATCCGGAACATAGGCATCATTGCGCATATTGATGCAGGAAAGACCACGATCACAGAACGGATCCTGTATTATACGGGCCGGGTACACAAGATGGGAGAGGTCCATGATGGGGAGGCCACCATGGACTGGATGTTGGAAGAAAAGGAGCGGGGAATCACCATCACTTCAGCCGTGACTTCATGTGAATGGGCTGGTCGTACTATCAATATTATCGATACGCCCGGCCACGTGGATTTTACCATTGAGGTAGAACGGTCTCTAAGGGTCCTGGATGGGGCTATCGGTGTCTTTTGCGCCGTGGGGGGTGTTGAACCTCAATCAGAGACGGTCTGGCATCAAGCGGATAAATATAGGGTTCCCAAAATCGCCTTTATCAATAAAATGGATCGAATCGGCGCTGACTTTTTTCGGGCTGTTGATATGATCCGATCCCGTCTAGGCGCCACCCCTCTTATTCTTCAATTGCCATGGGGATCTGAAGATGACTTCATGGGGGTAATAGACCTTCTGAAGATGAAGACCATTGTATGGGAGGAGGAGACATTTGGGACCGAGTATCACGAAATGGACATCCCTTCTGAGATCGCTGAAGATGCTTCTAAATACAGGGACATATTTCTGGAAACCTTGGCAGAAAAAGATGATGTCATCATGGAAAAATATTTGGCTGAAGAAGAGATTAATGACAGCGAACTGAAACGTGCCATTCGAGAAGCTACGGTTAGTCTGGAAGTGGTTCCTACTTTCTGCGGAGCGGCTTTACGCAACAAGGGAATTCAGCCTCTTCTAGAGGGTATTGTGGACTACCTGCCTTCCCCACCTGATGTCCCTCCCATCGTCGGACATGTCCCCCATACCGGGGAAAAGGCTGTCCGATCATCGGAAATCAAAGGTCCCTTTTCCGCCCTGGCGTTCAAGGTGATGATGGAGCAGGGTAGGAAGATGACCTATATCCGCATCTACTCCGGCTCCGTGAAGACGGGGGATGAGGTCTATAATCCAGGAAAAAACGTAAAGGAAAAATTGGCCCGGCTTCTCAAGATGCATTCAAATAAGCGGGAGCGGATGGACCAGAGCTCTGCCGGTGACATTATCGCTATTATGGGCCTAAAACAAGCAACCACGGGGGATACGTTGTGTAGCGAGGCCGATCCGATTCTGCTTGAGCCGATTCAATTCAATGAACCTGTGATTTCCGTGGCTGTAGAGCCTAAAAGCGTACAGAGCCAGGATAAACTCATGGCAGCTCTTTTGAAACTGTCGGACGAAGACCCCACTTTCAAGTTCAAAGAGGATGAAGAAACCGGCCAAATTGTTATTTCAGGGATGGGAGAGCTTCACCTGGAAATCATTACTGATCGGCTTCATAGGGAGTACTCCGTGGAGACCAACCAGGGAAAGCCCCAAGTCGTCCACAGGGAAACCATCCTCAAGAAGATTCGACATGAAGAGGTCTTTCAGAAAGACTTGGCCGGACAACAACACTTTGCCGGTGTCAAGATAGAGGTTTCTCCCCTAACTCGTGGTATGGGAAACCGGTTCGTGAATCAATGTGAAGCGCCTGACCTGACAGATGAATTCCTCACTGCGATCAAAGAGGGCATTGAAGAGAATAGCAGCAGTGGTGTGGTAATGGGTTATCCTGTTATAGATGTGGAAACAATCCTCTTGGGCGTCCAAATAAGGGAAAACCATTCAGACGAGATGGCCTTTAGAATTGCAGCTGCTATGGCCTTTAGAAATGCCTGCGAACAGGCTGATCCTATCCTTCTTGAGCCTGTTATGAAGACGGAAGTCCTGATTCCGGAGGAGTTCATGGGGGAAGTGATTGGTGACCTCAACACCAGGCAGGGAAAGATTGAACAGATCATCAGCAGAGGGCCGATCCAGGTCTTGACCGCCCGTGTCCCCCTCTCAAAAATGTTCGGATACTCCACTTCCCTCCGATCTCTGTCCCAGGGACGGGGGACCTTTTCTATGCAGTTCAGTGAATATGACAGGGTATAGGATTATTTAAACATAAAAGGATTTCTTTTTCCATCTGCTGTTTTAAAAACGGTTAGCAGTCAACTAACATGACTTATTCCTTGACATGATTTGATCCGATCTAGTATAAGTATGAAATATGTTGATCGTTATCTGAGTCTTGAAAGAGGCATAATATACTGAATTTAATGAAAAAGGGGGAGTATTTCTGATGAAGAAAGGAATTCTGGGTATTGTTATTCTGACAGTCTGTCTGATTCTTATAGGTGCGACGTTTACTGCGGCGCAAAATCCTGAGATGCCCGACGAGATTTCCATTGATAATGCGGGATATAAGGCCCATCCAAAGGGGCCCGTTCTATTCAGCCACAAAAAGCATGTTGAAGAATATCAGGCGACCTGCACCGACTGCCACCACATGTATGTGGATGGAAAAAATGTCTGGAAGCAGGGCGATCCGGTGAAGAAGTGTGTTGAATGCCATAACCCCATCAAAGAAGAAGCTGAGGGTCTTGACCTTAAGAAGGCCTTTCACGACAACTGCAAGAGTTGCCACAAAGAGGCAGTAGCCAACGGGAATACGAACGCACCGGACAAAAAGTGCACAGCGTGCCATAGTAAATAATTTCAAAACCGCCCTGCGATCTCATAGGACTTCTTCGAAAAGGCGGGGTCAAACAGATTAAACGCAATGAATAGAAAAGCCGCTTTCGAATGAAGCGGCTTTTTTATTGGGATTGGGGTTTTCGCTTCCTAGGTCTCCGTCACTGTAATGGCTTCTTCGTCACAGACTTCCACACAGCTTTCACAACCCAGACACTCCTCAGCGTTAACGGGCTCGGATTTGTCGTCCTGCATCTCGAAGACATCTACGGGACAGACCTCAACGCATTCCTCACACCCTTGACATTTTTCCTTATCAACTACTACCTGATATCCCATTTGGTTTTCCTCCCCTATACTTGGATTTGATGATTTATCAGCAAATTTATTGAGTTATCGTCGTCTACAATCTGCTTCTGTCTCCCCGAAATTCAATGGTGGGGTATGTAACAAAGTGAAATAGAGGTGTCAAGCTTTTTTGTGAAATATTTCCCTACCCGATCCTGCCTTGCTACGTTGTCCCCTCCACTTCCTCTTTGACCGAGACAGCGATTTTGAAAAGGATAGTCAGTACAAAGAGGCCAATGGCCCAGACCATTACGCTGATCATAAACTCCGTCAGGGTGGGCCAATAATCGGTCACCCGTTCAAAGGTGTTGGGTGTGAATCCCCCGATGAGCAAGCCTAGTCCCTTGTCTATCCATGTGGCAATGATGACAGCGATACAACCCACCATCATGGTTCCCTCATTCTTGCGTGTGGCGGGATTGATCAAGAGAATCAGGGAGACCAACGCGAAAAAGGCTGCAGTCCACATCCAGGGAACGAGCCGTCCATGCCCCTCATATCCGGCAAA
>CAZFMX010000100.1:3060-9840 GCA_964520425.1 uncultured Desulfobacteraceae bacterium | reverse complement strand
TAGTTGGCATAATTCGTAACTATTCCTAGAAGTCACCAAATGTGAATTCCAGGATCATCAATTCAAGTTGTCATGTTTTTACTCTCCCGCCTTCGCTGAAGCTTCGGCGGGGCAGGTCGGGAAAGCCGAGGATACTGCATCTCCTTTGTTGTCAAGGGTTTGCGGTATGTGACTACAGCTTCACCCTTGACGCCTCAGATCTACAGCATCCTCGACTTTTGCAACGTTAGGGCCTATTTAAACATAAAGGAGGCTAAATAATGGGCGTGGATGGGACATATCAAATCACAACAAATACACCAATGGGCAAAATGGAAAGTACCTTAACCTTAAAAACAGATGGTGACAACCTTAGCGGTAGTAGTGCATCAGCAATGATGGGCACAACGGAATTCAGCGGTGGAAAAGTTGATGGAAACAATTTTACATTTCAAATGACTCTAAATACCCCTATGGGCCAAATGGAAATGACAAACAATGGCAGTGTTGACGGTGACGACATTTCAGGTGAAGTCCAAACATCTATGGGTAATATGGCATACTCAGGTGTAAGGGTTTAACCCCTTAATTGGGTTCGGAAGAGGGTAGGGCAGAAATCAACGCTTTGGTTAGAACATAAGCAGCTTGCAGTGCCGACGTAGGGCAAAGAGGGAAACACTCTTTACAGTCCCAGCACTCTTTAGCCGCGATCTCCGGAATAAAACTGATCTCTTTCCTTATTCCTCTATCGACGAATCCAACGGCATTGAGTTTCTTGACTTCAGCACAATACCTTACGCATAGACCACAATGAATACAGAATGAGGCCTGTTTTTTGAAACGATCTTTATCCGCACCATACTCTTGAGCCAGATCCAGTAATTGCGGGGATTCGGGAGCATGGGCCAGTAAGAGTTCCGTGATCATCTTCCGGATATGATCTATCTTTTCGGACCGGGTTTTAACAATCAAGTCCTTCTCTACCAGGTAAACGCAGGAAACAACGTGCCTGGTCCAACCGCGCACGTCTATCTCCACCATACAGAGTCGGCAACCCCCATAAGGTTCCAATTTTTCATGATGACACAGCGTGGGGATGAATATCCCCGCGCTCTGAGCTGCCTCCAGGATGGTTATCCCTTCCTTTGCTCTGACTTCTTTTCCATCAATCTGTAATAGGATTTCACTCATTTGCTCCACTTTTTTTCCTGGTCTTTTTGACTACGGTTCTCTCTTTTTCAGGGATAGGATCGGGAACAGACTCGCCGGAAATCACCTGGACCGCACAGAAGCGAGCGGGGCAAACCTCATAGCAGGTCCCGCACTTGGTGCATTTCTCCTGGTCAATGACATGGATCTGTTTTTTCGCACCTATGATCGCATCCGCAGGGCATTTTTTTAGACACATCATACAGGCCTGACACTTCTTCGGATCAATATGATAGGCGATCAGCTCTTTGCAGACACCGGCCGGGCACCTCTTTTCCTTGATGTGTGCCTCATATTCATCTCTAAAGTATTGTAACGTGCTCAGAAACGGGTTGGGAGCGCTACTACCCAAGGCACAAAGGGCGGCGTTCTTGGCCAGATCGGATAGCTCCTGCAAAAGCTCTATGTCCCCCTCTTTTCCCTTTCCTTTGGTGATATTCACAAGAATCTCAAGCATCTGCATGATGCCTTCACGACATGGAACACATTTGCCGCACGATTCATTGATGAGAAAGTCAAGAAAGTACCTGGCCACATCAACCATACAGGTATCTTCGTCCATGACGATCATCCCCCCTGATCCCATCATTGAACCGGCCTTGGTCAGTTCATCAAAGCCAACCTGCAAATCCAGCAATTCTTCGGGGATACATCCTCCGGACGGTCCACCCGTCTGCACGGCCTTGAACCTCTTGTCTTCAGGGATTCCTCCGCCTATCTTGTAGATGATATCCCTTAGGGTTGTGCCCATAGGCACTTCCACGAGGCCGGTATTGGTTATCTTTCCCACCAGGGAGAAGATCTTGGTCCCTTTGCTGGTTTCCGTTCCGAATTGAGCAAACCAGTCAGCACCTCTATTGACGATATGCGGTATATTGGCCCATGTCTCAACATTGTTCAACACGCTGGGTTTTTCCCAGAGCCCCTTGATGTTGGAGCGGATATACTTGGGTCTGGGCTCTCCGACCCGGCCTTCCAATGCAGTCATCAGGGCAGTGGATTCCCCACAAACAAAAGCCCCGGCCCCTCGGTGCACTTTGACTGTGAAGTCAAAGCCTGAGCCGAGGATGTTTTTCCCAAGAAAGCCGTAGGTCTCAGCCTGCCTGATCGCGAGAGATATATTCTCCACCGCCAGGGGGTATTCCTGTCGAACATAAATATAGCCCTCATAGGCGCCGACGGCATAGCCCCCTATGGTCAATCCCTCGAGGATGGAGTGAGGATTCCCTTCGAGAAGACTCCTATCCATATAGGCACCGGGGTCTCCCTCGTCCGCATTGACGATCACATATTTTGGCTCATCAGGGGCGTTACGGGCCCCTTCCCACTTCCTCCCTGCGGGAAAGCCGCCACCGCCCCTTCCTCTTAGACCGGATTTTTTGACTTCCTCCAATACATTCTCTTCCGTCATCTCGGTAAGAGCCTTGGCCAAGGCGGAATACCCGTCAATGACCAGATAGTCTTCAATGCTCTTGGGATCAATCCATACATTGGCACCGAAAACAAGCCGCTCCTGGGCTTTGTAAAAGGGAATATCGGATTCATGAATGATCTTTTCTTTAGTAACGGGGTCGGTGTAGAGTAGACGCTCTATGACCTTATGCTCCCTAATGGTTTCGGAGATGATTTCCGGGACATCTTCGGGTTTTATTTGGAAATAACATATCTCCTCGGGATAAATAATGACAATAGGACCTCTTTCACAAAAACCGTGGCAACCGGTCTTCCGGATGTCTACGTCATCAATCAAACCTTGTTTCCTGATCTCTTGTTCAAGGCTCGCAGCGACTTCCGAACTACCGGAAGCATGGCAGGCAGATCCGGAACAGAGCGTAATACAAGGTTTACTCGCGTCCCTTTTAGCCAAGATATCCTTTCTGAGATCTTCCAATTCAGCGGGGGAATTTATCCGCGGCATCATGATATCCCTACTTGAAAAAGCCAGATTCTGGCTTTTTCCTTAGAAGAATCCCGATTCTTGGTCGGGGTTCTTCACTCATAGTTCTTTAGTACATCAGCCGTTTCGCCCGGAGTCATCTTACCGTGGGTCTTCCCGTCGATTTCCACGACCGGCCCTAAAGCGCAGCACCCGAGACAGTTAACCGTTTCCAGACTGAACTTCAAATTCAAGTCCGTTTCACCCGGTTTAATGCCGGTCGCATTTTGCACCGTTTCGAGGACACGCGTCGCACCGCGAACATGACAGGCCGTACCCATGCAAATGTGAACCTCATGCCGTCCTTTAGGGACCAGACTAAAGGCCTTATAAAAGGTTGCGATATGTTGTATTCGGGTCAAAGGAACCTGCAGCCTTTCGCTGACCCTCTCTAAAGCGGCTTTGGGAAGCCATTGATTTTCACTTTGAATCTCCAATAATACCTGAATGAGAGAACTGGCTTCGCCCCCATGATTGTCAATGATTTGATCGATTCTCTCGCCATTCATAACCGTCTTGTTTATTTTCCTCCTTGACTGTAGGCCAGGGTATAGCAGTTCCTGTGTTCATCGTACCTGACCAACCTATGCTTTGATGCCGTATTCATGTGCCTGGATACTTCAGACGAATTCAGACCCAGAGACTCTGCGATTTCTCCCATGGAAAGGGATTTTTCCCGCAGGAGCGACGTTATTTGATTTATTGTCAGTTTTTCACCTATCAACTCATCAAATATATCGTTGACCTCGTCACTTGCAAAAAAGGCGTTATATGCATCCCATGATTTTGACGGGACCCTCAGTCTTTTCCTTTCAACAAGCCTGATGTAGGGGATTATTTTATGAACAGCCTCAAGTTTGAACTTCAAATGGTCTCTTTTTAATCCTTCGCTTTCACCTAAGGGCCCCATCTCCTTCACCCTCTTAGTGAAATCATTGATCAGTTCCGCCAGAAGTATTCCATCTCCGGCGGACATGAATTCGATACTCAATCTTTCCGGATTCAGCCCTATACGTTCCATTAGTTTTCTGAAAAGGTGTACATTGCCCAACGCATCGTAATTTCCATGAGTGATATAATTGCATTCATCCAGATTGCAGCCACCGATAAAGACCCCATCAGTTCCTTTCGAGAAGGCTCTCAGTATGTATTCAAGGTCGACTCTCCCTGAACACATGACTCGAATAAGCCTGATTTCTGGTGAATACTGTAGTCTGGAAACTCCAGCCATGTCAGCAGCTCCGTATACTCACCAATGACATACGAAACCGAGTATCTTAGGCTTGAACTTGTGGGTTGCACTCATTTGTTCTCTTCTCCTTCCGCTGTCACCAGAGGCTATGGAGTGACAAGTGATTCTGGACACTAGATCCTGGTATCCAGCATCCAGCATCCAGCATCCAGCATCAAGTATCCAGGATCCAGGATCCAGTATCCTGTTACTCATCTCCAACCGCCGCATCAATTTGGCCCAAGATCTCTTCATCAGTGAAGTGTAAGTAGGTCTTGTCTAGGTCTACGAAGGTTGACGCTTCCTAAAAAGATGATAAATGCTCTTTCCCGTCGTCAAAGGCTTCGTTCCAGGTTGATGGTCTTTGAGGGGGTGAATTGGTTTGCGTTGAAGAAAAGCATCAGTTGGGGATCATTCCAGCTGATCAAGGCGTTGACTTTTTTGACGCCGACTTTTTTCAGATGTTGGATAAATTCATCTATCAACTTTTTGCCGATACCCATTTTCTGGTAATTGGGATCGACACCGATAGTATCTAGGGTAGCCCTTTCCTGGAAGATACCGTATTGTCCCATATAGAGTTCCCCCATGATATACCCTACCACCTTTCCATTTTCCGCCTCTGCCACAAAAGACGCGGGCAAATAGTCCTTGGTTTCAAAAAGCTTTTCAAATTTCATTTCATAGTAGGCCTGCCTGGATACTTTGAGTATTTTCTCGTCAATTCCAAGGACGGCTTCAAAATCCTCGGCCTTCATGAGCCTTATTTTGATGGTGCTCTCGTTCATAGTGCCCCCTTTCCATTCTAATCGCCGTAACCGCGAGTCGTGGTATCTTTAGTCTTGTAATGACCATGCATATTCGGATACCGAATACTCGTGTTATTGTCAATCTGAAAAAGCCAGGTTATGGGACAGAATGTGTGTTATCGAAGAGGAGAATATCGTTTAATCTTGTTGAAAATAGGCCTTTTCTCCGGATTGGAGTGTGGGCGATTCCGACTTATGTTTCAAGGAATTGGTCGCCTCGATATGATGCATGTATGTGGCTCTTGAGGATTATGGAGTCTCTGAGAGGTCAGCGACGGCAAGATCATTTCATGATCTTGCCCCGTGTGTTCTATCCGCCTTCGCAGAAGACCACGGGCCTACCCGTGGATGAATGCGCAAATGCTTCCCTAGTCGAAGTCGAAGGCATGGATTATGCTACAGCGCGATGTCGTCCCCAAGCTGAGGCGGATAACCGCATCGTCTTGTCGCGTCGAAGCCTTTGGCGAAGTAGGAAGCCGAAGGCGAAGACGGGTAACATAATGGGACAGGTTTACCCGTGGGGTTCTATTGTAGGCTTGTTCTTCCTTCGTGGTCCTGCGAATAATAGAAGGTGAAGAAGTCATTTATAGATCACTTCTTCCTACTTTTTCTGGTTATCATCCTTTCTTCTTCGGGAATAGGAGGGGGAACAGGTGCGCCGGAGATCTTCCGCACAGCGCCGAAATGAGGAGGGCAGGCCTCCAGACAGGTCCCGCATTTTATGCATTTATCTTGGTAAATGACATGGATCTGCCTCTTTCGACCTGAAATCGCCTCCACAGGGCATCGCTTAAGGCAGATCATACAGGCCTGGCATATTTTCGGATCGATATAGTATGAGACTACATCACGAAATAACTCGTCTATCTCTTCACGGGTAAAAAACCCGTCATGCTCTTCTCTATTTCTTAGATGTGTCGCCAACTTCTCCTTTTTCACCATTTTTATGTAGGGGATCAATTTTCTGACCGTCTCAAGATTGAATCTTAATTCATCTTCGTCTATATCTTCCCCTTTGCCGAGCGGTCCCAGATCCTTGATCTTCCCCGTAAACTCATTGATCACCTCGGTGAGTCTGATCCCGTCACCAGCGGACATGAATTCGGTCCTTAACCTTTCGGGATTCAAACCGATATGTTCCATGATCTTCTTGCACAGAAGCGCCATGTTGAGTGCATCGTAATTTCCATGAGTGATATAATTGCATTCATCAAGATTACAGCCACCAATAAACACACCATCTATTCCTTTAACGAAGGCCCTGAGTATGAATTCAAGGTCTACTCTACCTGAACACATGACGCGAATAAGTCTGATTTCCGGGGTGTACTGTAGTCTGGAAACTCCAGCCATGTCTGCGGCGCCATACACTCACCAATGGCATATAAAACCTAATATCTTAGGTCTAAACTGGAGTATCGAACTCATTTATTCTCTTCTCCTTCCGCCGTCGCTTAAAGCTATGGCGGATAAAATGGCGGGACAGGGGATACTAGATACTGGATCCAGCTATATCAATCTGCTGAAAAATCTCTTCTTCCGGAAACGCCGCATCAATTTGGCTCAAGATCTCTTCATCATTAAAGTGCTTCAGATAGATCGCATTGGTTGGACAC
>CAZFMX010000100.1:0-3050 GCA_964520425.1 uncultured Desulfobacteraceae bacterium | reverse complement strand
CGGACACTTGGCATTACAGAGACCGTCTCCTTTACAAATAAAGGGATTAACCCAAGCCTTTTTACCCTGAGGAGTTTCACGAAACTCGATAGCGCCATAAGTGCAAGCTGTAATACATGCCCCACATGAAATACAATGATCTTCTTTGACCTCGCAAACAGAACCTGAGACAGTGACGATATCACGTGAGAGAAGGGTCAAGACCCGGCCTGCGGCGCCGTAAGCCTGATTGATCGTTTCAGATATGTGTTTTGGATAGTGAGCCGTTCCGCACAGAAAAACGCCGTCCGTGGAAAAGTCAACAGGCCTTAGTTTGACATGGGCTTCTCTGAAAAAACCATCTGGTCCCAATGCGGCATTGAATAATTGAGATACTTCCTTGGCTCCTTGCGAGGGAATGACAGCCGCGGCCAAACCAAGGTAATCGGCATCTATCTCAAGCTTCTGGCCTAAAATGGAATCGGGTACGGTCACCCTCAAAATAGGCCGGCCTTCCTCTTCAGTAGCCTCCACCTGGGGTTTGTCATCCGGTTCATAACGGATAAATTTTACGCCTTTATCTGATGCCTCCCGGTAATAGTCCTCTTTGAATCCATAGGTTCTCATATCCCGGTAGAGTATATAGATATTCATGTCCGGATTTTTTTCTTTGAGCAGCAGGGCGTTCTTGATGGAATGGCCGCAACATACCCGGGAGCAGTAATCTCGGTCTTCGTTTCTACAGCCCACACACTGAATCATGGCCACAGCTTGAGCTTTGATCAATCCTTCGTCTTCTTCAGTAATCCGCTCCTCCAATTCCATTGATGTCAAGACCCTGTCATCCTCGCCGTATAGGTACTCGATAGGCTGATATTCTTCAGCACCGACAGCGATGACGGCTGCTCCATGCCTTATCTCTGTAACTCCTCTTTCTGACGTCACTTTGGTTGCGTAATTCCCCACATAACCAGTGGCCTCTATGACGGTGGCTTCTGTATGCACACGGATTAACGGGTGTTCATATATCTTGCGAAGAAGATCCTTCAAATAGGCCTGAACATCCAGCCCTTCCAGGGTGTAATGAATCTTTTTTGCCATTCCTCCCAGGTCTGTATCCTTTTCCACCAGGTAAACTTCATATCCCTGGTTGGCTATGGAGAGCGCACAAGACATGCCGGCTATACCTCCGCCAATCACCAAGGCCCTCTTGTTTACCGGGAGATCAATTTCCTGTAATGGTTCCAAATAGAAGGTTCGCGCCACAGACATCCGGGTGATGTCCTTTGCCTTCTGTGTGGCTTCTTCCTTTTCTTTGGAGTGAACCCAGGAGTTATGCTCCCTAATATTAGCCATATCGAAGTAATATTGATTGATTCCCGCCTCCCGAAGCGTGTCACGGAATAGCGGCTCAAGGGTCCTGGGGGAGCAGGCTGCCACAACCACTCGATTGAGACCTTCTTCCTGTATTTTGTCTGTAATCTCTTTAGCGGAATTCGTTGCGCACGAAAAGAGCTGTTCCTGGGCGTAGACTACATTAGGTAAGGTCAAGGCGTATTCAACTGTTGAGGGAACATCCACGATTCTTCCGATATTCGCGCCACAATGGCATACAAAGACGCCAATTCTAGGTTCTTCCTGGGAGACATCCTTTTCCGGGGGATATACCCTTTTTTTGGTCAATTTTCCTCGCCGATAGTCCAGAAACTCACCACAAAGAGAGCCTGCTGCGCTGGCGGTAAAGACCGACTCAGGGATATCCATTGGCCCCTGGAAGGCTCCGCTTACATAGATTCCGGGTCTGCTGGTCTTCATAGGATTGGATGGGTCTGCTTTACAGAATCCGTGTGAATTGAGCTCGATTCCAAACTTGTCCGCCAGGTTTTGATAACCTGCAGGAGGAGTCAAACCGACGGATAAAACCACCATATCGAATTCTTCTTCCTTTACGCCTTCGTCAGTCGTCGCATAACTTACAACGACATTCCTGGTCTCCGGAATCTCTCTGACAATGGTTGCGTAACTTCTTATAAACCGAACATCGGAAAGCTGCTCCGTTCTCTGATAATACCGTTCAAAGTCTTTTCCGTAGGAACGAATATCATTATGGAATACCGTACACTCCGCCTCTGCGTCATGATCTTTTGTTAGGATCACCTGTTTCTGGGTATAGGTGCAGCATACGGCCGAGCAATAGCTGTTATCACCTTCGGTCACCCGTCTTGAACCGACACATTGAATCCAGGCGATCTTATGGGGATGATCGTGGTCTGAGGCACGGCGTATCTCGCCTTCGTATGGCCCTGTGGCGCATAAGAGGCGTTCGAAGTCCATACTTGTGACCACATTCTGCATTCTTCCATAGCCATATTCATCCTTCACCGAAGGATCAAAAGGCTCAAGGCCGAGGGCCAGAACGATGGCACCTACATTGATCTTTATCTCCTCCGGAGTTTGACGAAGGTTTATGGCGTCGTTCTGACAGACCTTTTCACAGATACGACATTTCTTCTCTTTGAGGTAAATGCAACTTTCATCGATATATGCGACAAGGGGAATGGCTTGGGCGTAATATATGTGGACGGCTTTGTTATCCGATATCTCCTGATTGAACTGATCAGGATATTGGACCGGACAGTATTCTACACAGGTGGTGCAACCGATACATTTGTCTTCATTAATGTATCTGGGCCTCTTCGTCAGGGTAACCCAAAAATCCCCTGCTTGCCCTTTGACTTCATCAACCTCAGTAAGGCTTAGAACCTCTATGTTTGGGTGCCGGCCGACCTCGACCAGTTTAGGTGAGAGTATTCACATGGAGCAGTCATTGGTAGGAAAGGTCTTATCCAACTGGGCCATATGGCCGCCAATGGCCGGCGATTTGTCAACCAAGTAGACCTTAAGACCGGTCTCAGCCAGGTCGAGGGCAGCCTGTATGCCGCTGATCCCTCCACCCACGACCATGACATCACCGAAATGGTCTTTTTCGGAACTGTTGTTCAACTCTCGCTCATTCGGTTCCTTATCCACCTTCTATCCTCTCATCTCGCTCATGTTCTGGAATAGTGGAA
>CAZFMX010000099.1:0-10008 GCA_964520425.1 uncultured Desulfobacteraceae bacterium | reverse complement strand
CTTCACCCTTGACGCCTCGGATCTACAGCATCCTCGACTTTTGCAACGTTAGGGTTAACACAAAACCCAAAGACACGTTCAGGTAATTATGGCCTAGTTCTAAATAGACCCCCACCCCTGTTGGAAGACCCGAAAAAGTTCTACTACTTCCAACAAGAAAGGAAAAAGCTGTATCGCAACGAACTATTGTTCAAGGGACAGAGGCTATTCTTTCGTTCCGAGACCTTTTCCCACCATTCACTTCAGAAAAGCCTCTGTCCCTTGAGTTCCCTTCGAGGGGGCTCCTTGAGATCTCACGCTCTGGCTGAGTAGTCTTACTGCTCGTCCCTTAAAATATGTAGACACTAGCTTACTTGACAGGGTAACTGTTTTGTCCAACTGCTAGAGAGAGCTTTTTCCCCAAGGCGTCAAAACACCGTATCCAATCCTTGGCGGTTTCATCTCCTTGTTCCGCCTTCGGGTGCATCTTGGGATAGGTCGATTGTAGAACCTCATAACAGGTATTCTGGACGGTCCACAGGTTCACATGAAAGGGTAAAGATTCAACCGTTCCTACAGCCGTGTCGAGCCTTCTGAGTTGAGATAATGAAGCGGGATCCTCGGATAAAACAACGGCCATCTGCTCCAAATTCTTGCGTAAAGTATATTCATGAGTAATCGTGTCCAGATCAACACCCCCTTCCTTCGCTGCTTTAAGAAGTGATTTAACGTATTCAGGGTCGATCTCTTCCTTTCTAAAGGCCTCGTTGAGACTCGTATTAAGCACGAATTCGGCAGCCATAAGAAGTTTCTTTGGCGGAGGCAGGGCCGATTCCTTGAAAAACCGCATCAAAGGAGCATAGTCTTCATATAATTGACGATAGATGTCTTCAGCATCCAAAAAGATCGAGTCAAGGATAAGACCCAGGATCCTTATTTCTTCATCACGAAAAAGGGATTTCAACGAAAAAGTAGCTCCAGAAAAAAGCACTTCTAAATGTCTAAGGGTCGTTGGAAAATCAGTGCAGATAAAGGGGTCGGAGACTGATTCAATAGCCCTTCTAAAGCTCATCTCAGTCTCGAATTCCTTCACGCCACAACGCAGGTTGTGGTCCCCCAAATGGAGTGCGCCAAAGGTAAGGACTTCTGATTCCTTGGTGATTTCCGACAAGAAGCGCGCCTTTCCCAGCAGAAGTCTTGCTTTTCCTGCCTCCCAGACCTTCGTATCTTCCCGGTCGACGTTGTAGCAATAAAAGGAAGACTCCTTTTTATATTCTTTGAACAGGGAACACATGGCATAGTGGGCTCCTACCTTCTTGATGTCGGTCATGGCAGAGGTGACTGACTCCTCATAAATCTTGCGTCCATCCCTATGCTCCTGAAGGTTACTCTTGGCTATTTCCAGGCGTTCAAGAAATGGGGCTTCCAGGTCTTCTCCACAGACCTCCTGAGCCAATTGGATGCCCCTCCCCGCGTACTGCAGAATCTGTCGAGTCTCGATACCGGAAAGCTCGTCAAAAAACCATCCGCAACTGGTGAACATGAGCATCGCGTGTCTTTCCAACTCCAAGAGCTTAATCGCCGATACCTTTTCTTTTTCATTGAGTGAATGGATTGCATGTTCTTCCAGAAACCGACCTGTATTATCTGATGATCGATCAAGAACAACCCGGATGTATTCATCCCTCGCCTTCCATGGATCTTTCAAAAAGCGGACCGATTCCCTCTCAAAACAAGCATCCAAATGATCTCGGAGCCAATTCAGGGCATCCCTTAGAGGAGCACGCCATTCCTGATGCCATTCCGGATGTTTCCCTGAATGACATCCACAGTTGTCCCGCCATCTCTCTATCCCATGGGAGCAACTCCACGATGTGTTCTCATGAATCTCCACTTCATGCACAGGAGGATATTTGGCTAGGTACTCACCATAGTTTGTCAGAGAGGCCAAGCGGTTGGTTTCAATATACTGCAGGGCGAACGCCAGGGCCATATCCCCAAATTGGTGATGGTGGCCATAGCTTTCGCCATCTGTGGCGATATGGATCAATTGGGATGGGTTGGGATTCTTTGAAAAACCTTCCACCAGCCTTCGGGCAAAAAGCTCTCCGTTGCTCAGGAGTTTTTCGAAGGCCACAGCACGGGAGACAGCGTCGTCATAAAAGAAGAGAGAAATATGGCGGCCTGACGGGAGTTTGAGTAAATAGGGTAGGGTTGTATCCAAGACGTCCTCGTGGACATTTTCCCATCTTAAACGATCTTGCCTTCGAATTCGTCTGGCCTGATGAGGGGCAAGAATGCTAAACGCTATTCCCTGCTCGGAAAGGATGTCCAGAGTTTCCAAATCAACCGCCATCTCCGGTATCCACATCCCCTCCGGTTTGCGTCCGAAGCGATGTTCAAAATCACGGGCACCCCAGAGTATTTGCGTATATCGGTCTCGAATACTAGACAAGGGAAGGATCGTGTGATTGTAGGCCTGAGCCAGGGCCGAACCATGCCCTGAATAGCGTTCTTGGCTTTGTCGGTCAGCTTCTAAAATAGATTCATAGACAGATGATGCATTTTTTTCCATCCAGGCAAGCAGAGTCGGGCCAAAATTGAAACTGATCTTGGCATAGTTGTTAACCATCCGGATGATCCGCCCCTTGTCGTCCAGAATCCTGGTTTTTGAGTTGGGGGCGTAGCATTCCGCTGTAACTCGTTTATTCCAGTCATGATAAGGATAGGCCGAATCCTGTAATTCAACGGCTTCCAGCCACGGATTCTCTCTTGGTGGTTGATAGAAATGCCCATGAATGCAGATATATTTGTTCACCGTACTGAAATACTCCTAATTCGATTCTTGCTTGATGATTGAAGATTCCTGATTACGCCGGCGACCACCAGACCGATTATGGTCCTTCCCATTTGAAAAAGAGAGCTGTAAGGGGAGGCAGGGTGAGGTTGAGGGAAAAGGGACGACCATGGGATGGGACGGCCTCGGCTTCGACCCCCCCTTGATTTCCCAAACCGCTACCCCCATATACCTCGGCGTCACTATTGAGGACTTCTCTCCATAGTCCCCCCTTTGGGGCTCCTACTCGGTAGTCATGACGGGGAACCGGTGTGAAATTACATGCGACGATAAAGAGGTCTTCTTCGAGACGCCCTTTTCGAAGCAGGCAAATTGTACTGCCCTGAGAATCGTCACAGTCGATCCACTCGAAGCCGGCGGGATCAAAATCGAGCTCGAATAGGGCGGGCTCTTCCTTGTAAACACGGTTCAAATCAGACACCCAACGCTGAATCCCATTATGAAGAGGGTATTGGGTCAGGTGCCAATCCAGGCTGCTTTCATGATACCATTCGTTCCACTGGCCCAGTTCCCCACCCATGAAAAGCAACTTTTTTGCCGCCTGGGCATACATGTAACCAAAGAGAAGGCGAAGATTGGCAAACTTCTGCCAGTCGTCTCCCGGCATCTTTCTTAAGAGGGATCCCTTTCCATAGACTACCTCATCATGAGACAGGGGCAGGATGAAATTCTCATGAAAGGCATAGAGCATGCGGAATGTCAATTTATTATGGTGAAATTTTCTATGGACGGGGTCCTTTGACATATATTGAAGCGTATCGTGCATCCAACCCATATCCCACTTCATTCCAAACCCCAATCCTCCCACATAGGTAGGACGGGAGACCATGGGCCATGATGTAGACTCCTCGGCGATCATCTGGATATCTGGAAAACGCCGATAGATCGCTTCGTTGAGACGCCGCAAGAAACTGATCGCCTCCAGGTTTTCATTCCCTCCATGTTTATTTGGGATCCATTCCCCCTTGTTCCTAGCATAGTCCAAATAAAGCATTGAAGCGACTGCATCCACTCTAAGACCGTCCACATGATATTCGTCCAGCCAAAAATTTGCACTGCTGATCAGAAAGCTCTGTATTTCCTTTCGTGCATAGTTAAAGATGTGACTCTTCCATTCCGGGTGAAATCCCTTACGGGGATCGGCGTGTTCGTAAAGATGTGTCCCGTCGAAAAAACCCAGTCCATACTCGTCATTTGGAAAATGTGACGGCACCCAGTCCAGGATCACACCGATCCCATGCTGATGCAGACAGTCTATGAGATACATCAAATCTTCGGGCTCACCATATCGACTGGTGGGGGCAAAGTATCCTATGGTCTGATAGCCCCAAGAACCATAAAAGGGATGCTCCATGATTGGAAGAAATTCAACGTGGGTAAACCCGAGACGGTTGAGATACTCGGGCAATTTGGCTGCCAACTCTCGATAATTCAGTGACCTATTCCCTTCCTCAGACACCCTCATCCATGAGCCCAGGTGCATTTCATATACAGCCATAGGGACATCATGGCGGTTATAGGTGGCTCTTTCGGTCATCCACTTTTCGTCTGCCCATACATATTTCGGGTCATAGACAATCGACGCCGTTTTCGGTGGTAGTTCACTGAATCGTGCAAAAGGATCGGCCTTATCCACTTTATAGCCGTTATACCTGGAATGGATGCGATACTTATATTTGTCACCCCTCATGATTCCAGGGACAAAGCCCTCCCAGATTCCTGAAACACCTTTGGGACGAAGAGGATGGGAGGTTCTGTCCCAGTTATTGAAATCCCCCATGACAAACACATTCTCGGCATCCGGAGCCCATACGGCGAAATAGGTCCCTTCCACATTTTCCCTGGTCATGGGGTGGGCGCCGAGTTTTTCATGGAGACGGAAGTGACTGCCCTCATTGAACAGGTATACGTCATCATCTGTAAGTCTTGTCATATCGTTGAAGACCGGTTCTCGGGTACTCATTCAGCGCCTCGCTTGATCACGGATTCATAGAGTTTCATGTACTCCCGGGCCGGTTGCTTCCAAGAAAAGTCCGCTTTCATGCCCTCGCGCATGAGTCTCCTCCAAACTTTTTCGGTCTCAAATAGATGAACGGCATATAGGATGCGATCAAGAAAGGCCTTTGGTGTGTACGGTTCAAACTTGAATCCATTGCCATCTCCTGTCTTGGGGTTAAACTGCTGTATCGTGTCATCCAATCCACCAACGGCCCGCACTATGGGTACGGTGCCGTACTTCAGGGCATATATCTGTGTAAGACCGCAGGGTTCATAACGGGAAGGCATAAGGAGCATATCCGCTCCCGCCATAAGGCGGTGGGCAAAGGAGTCATTGAAGCCGATCAAGAGTCCGACCCGACCCGGATGCCGCTTTGCCGCTTTCTGAATAGCCTGCTCGATGCCCCGATCCCCGGAGCCTAAAACCACGAGACCCACATCCAGGGCCAGGATTCTGCTCAGGACCTTCACAAAGAGGTCCAGCCCTTTCTGAGCATCAAGGCGCGAAACCATCCCCATTAAGGGTCGATTTTCCAGGGATGGATCAAGACCCATCTCCTGAATCAGGGCCTGTTTGCATTGCCTCTTCCCTTGCATATTTTTTGAAGAATAATTTACCGGCAAATGCGTATCTTTTAAAGGATCCCAATGACGATAATCCACCCCGTTGAGGATGCCGTGAATGTCAGTTTTCCTTTGTCTCAAAATCCCCTCCATGCCCATCCCGAACTCAGCGGTCTGGATTTCCCGGGCATATCTGGGACTCACTGTGGTTACGGCGTCCGCGTAGACGATCCCCGCCTTGAGAAGACTGATTTTCCCCCAGAACTCCAGACCTTCCGGATGAAAGAAATCGTTCCTGGAGAGACCTGTCACGGGCAACTTCTCTTCTGAAAATACCCCCTGGTAACCTATATTGTGGATCGTAAAGATCGACGGTGTTCCCGAAAGAGAGGAGGTCTTGTCGCCTGTCTCTTTCAAGAGTGGGGGGACAAGCCCGGTCTGCCAGTCATGACAGTGGATCACATCAGGTTTAAAAGAGATCGCTTCAGAGAGCTTCAAGGCCGCACGGCAGAAAAAACTAAAACGCTCCAGATTGTCATAGTAATCCCCAAAGTGGTTTCCGTAGAGGTTTGAACGGTCATACATATCATCGCGTTCGATCAAATAGATGATCACCCCTGTTTCTGTTCGGGATTCAAAAACATTTGCACCAAGGATTTCTGAGCCAAGGGGGACCCTTAGTTCCTTTCGCAGTCGGCGTTTCTTGAGATTCACATCCCGAGCCGTTCGATAACAGGGGAGCACCAAGCGTACATCCACACCCAATCGCTTCAGTGCGGAGGGAAGTGCCCCTGCCACATCGGCCAACCCGCCGGTCTTGGCAAAAGGGACGATTTCCGGG
Source organism: uncultured Desulfobacteraceae bacterium (assembly GCA_964520425.1). Classification (GTDB taxonomy): domain Bacteria; phylum Desulfobacterota; class DSM-4660; order Desulfatiglandales; family HGW-15; genus JAFGFY01. Next base: position 3,769 of record CAZFMX010000099.1, on the reverse strand, counting down.
GAAAGGAAAAGGATTTTGAGTTTTTTTTCACTCATTTCGTATTTCTAGTGTCGTGTCTCAAAATAATAAGTACCTGTTGCACAAATTCAATGGGGGCATGGGGGCCTCTTTTCAGTTCCACCACCCAAAAGACGCCCAAGCCTGTAACCGCCCCCAAAGAGGACAGCGTTCGGTGGACAGGCACAAGGAATGTCCGTCGCTGTGGTTACATTGTTCGTGGGGCTGCTTCATAATATGCAAAATTATGGTGCCGTTCCATGACCTCTGGAGAAATGGTGGTGAAACTGAAAAGAGACCCCCATACCCTCAACGTGTCATAGAAATTGTAAAAATTATGTAAGGTATTTCTGGGACACGACACTAGGTAGACCTTTTATCCTGTGCTTGAACCTTTTCCACGGATTTCCTGTCCCACACCTCTATCAAATAATCCTTCTGTTCCTCAAACTTGACGGCCTGTTCTTCAACCAGGGCTTCGGCCTCCTTGGAGGACATCTCCCAACTCTGCCGGACAAAGGAGGCCACCCTGGCGAAGTAGAGTGGAGTCATCATATCAAGGAGTTTATCCCTGTTAATTGTCCAGAGGTGGAAGGTGGCCGCCAACTCGTAGAGGATCTGAACCCATGTGTCGGTGGAAACATGAAAGTAGTCAGAATCCATCTCTGCTATTTCGCGAATGTGGTCGAAACAGTCCTCACAGAAGATATCCTTCCAAAGGGGAGAGAATTGCCGATATCCGGTCTTGAAAAGCTCGATCATTCGCTCCAGGTTCACTTTCACCGGCTCGGGTTCAAGACTCCCTTCAAAGCCAAAGATCTCCAAAGGCTCACTCTCTTTTATCCCTTTCCAGTAGCTCTCAAAGTGTTCCATGAGGGAAAAGAGGGCGGAGAGGACCTGACGGAACATGGGGCCCAGGTGCTGACCTGGATCCTTGACATCATGGATCTTGGCCCCAAGGTTAGACTGACATACACGGAAACCCTGTGTCACCGCATTGGTGGTCATCCAGATATCAATCCCGAACCGGGCTACATCCGTGGTCCATACGTCCTGTTCTGTGTAGAATTTGGCCACATCCCTTGAGATGGCGAAATCGCCTCCTATGGGCTGTCTTATCCGTTTTCCGTAGAGGGCACGGGTCAGGTTGTACACGATGTTGTTGGTGATGGTTCCATCATATTTGTGCCGCATATAGACTGGGGCCACAAACTGATATTCTCTTTCCAGAACCGGATCCAAAAGGTATTGGACCCAATCCGCGGTGATGCTCCTGAGGTCGGAGTCAACCATGGCGCAGACGCGGACTTCCAGTCGATCGGCCGCCTCAAATAGTGATCTCAGGGCCGTGCCCTTGCCCCCGGGCCCTCGGTATATGGAGATGATCTTCTCCTGCCAGGGCTTTATCTCGAAATCTCTGGCCGCCTCCCGCGTATCATCTGTTGAGCCTCCATCGGCAACAAAGATTACACTCCTTTGATTCTTATAGTGTTTGGCCAATCCATGGGTCACCATCTGAATCACGTGGGCAATGGTCTTTTCGTTGTTAAAACAGGGAATCCCAATGAGGATATCCGCGGAATCGATCTCCTCAATACGCTTGGATGTATAGCCCCGTAATGCCGTGTCATAATTCATCTTTGTTTCCCCTCTTCTGTGTTCGAACCCATACACGGATGAGAATCTATGGAGACCTATATATCACGTTGTTCTTCTCGATACAACTGAATCTAAGTGATTTCACACGATTATCATGATTCACCGGTTTCCGTCCGAAACACTCAGCTTTACAAGCCTCATGGGGATTGTTATCATTCGCGAATCACTCGGGCAGTCCAACACCCTTTCAGTTGTCATGAGGCAGTGTGAAAGAGGACGCAAAGGCAGCCTATCGGATAAGAACGAAAAGCCTGTAGAGGCATCGAAGAGCTATTAGACTCTTGGCCAGACGATGGTGAGTAGGGATGGTCTTCAACGTGAATAAACGGATAGCATCGTTCTTGGTGCAGACTGCAATCGAAGGGGATTCAATATGAACTCGAATTGGATGGCATTTGAAAAGCTCATAAACCCGGAAACGTATACCGGTGCGTTGATTCTCGCGGTGGTGATATTCATCATCACGTGGATTGCCTGCGCCGTGACCACCCATCTGATTCGTCGTGCGAATCTCGTCATGGGAAAGCTGAGAAGAAGAGTCGACGAGACAGTTGCAGGATATGTGATTCGAATCAAGAATCTCTTAATTTCCCTCACCGCCGCCCTTTTTTATGCCAGTCTCGTCCCCAGCCTCAGGGCCCTGGTGGGCACCGTAGTCGCAGGAGCAGGTATTACCGCCCTGGTGGTGGGCTTTGCAGCCAAATCCACCCTGGCCAATCTTATCGCGGGACTATCACTGGCTGTGTATCGGCCTATACGCATCGGAGACAAGGTGAATATTGAAGGCGAGTTCAGCACGGTTGAAGACATCACGTTGCGCCACACCATTGTGAGAACGTGGCAATATAAAAGATTGATTATTCCCAATGCGAAGCTCGACGAGATGACCCTCACCAACTTCAGTATCGTTGACCCACGTATGAAGTGTACCATTGAACTGGGAGTGAGTTATGACACGGATGTCGATCTGGCAAAAAGACTCATTCTTGAAGAGGCCGACCTATGCCCCTACCGTGACCCTACAGGGGAAGAGCCTCCCTATGTCCGGGTCATATCACACGGAGATTTCTCTATAGGGCTTCGCCTCTATGTGTGGGTGAAAGATGCAGAGGATTCTTTTTCGGCTAAGTTTTGGCTTCTGGAGCATATCAAGAAACGTTTTGATCACGAAGGTGTAGAGATTCCCTTCCCTTATAGAACCCTTGTTTATAAAAAGGATTTACCGCCTCCTCCAAGGGAGGAGACTATTCAAGAAGAGACCGAAAAACCAGGATTATCTCCGGATTACCTGACCTCCAAATAAAGAAGAAGGTTTTGTGGGCTAAATTCCTTCTAAATCCTTTAGTATTGATATATTGTCCAGGGCCATGCCTGCCCCCACAGCCACCGTTGTCAGCGGATCTTTCGCGATCTTAATCGGCAGGCGGGTTACCCCTCTGAGCAGGACATTGAGGCCCTTGAGTAACGCGCCGCCCCCTGCCAGCACAATGCCGCTGTCAATCAGATCCGCTGCCAGTTCAGGCGGCGTTTGTTCCAGGGCTGTAAGTATCGTTTGGACTATGGTATTAATCTGGTCTGAAATGGCTTCTCTTACTTGATCGGAATCCATGCTCAGTATCTTCGGGATTCCGTTCGCTAGACTCCTCCCTTTGACCTCAACGCTTCCCAGGCGATCGTCTTTGCAGGCATTCCCCACATATTTTTTAATAGTCTCAGCCGTTGCGGTGCCGATCAACAGATGGTACCTTTTCTTTATGTATTCCACAATGGATTCGTCCATGCTGTCTCCGGCGACTCGGACGGATTTACTATAGACAATCCCCCCGAAGGAAATGACGGCGACCTCCGTCGTCCCTCCGCCTATATCGACCACCATACTTCCCTTTGGCTCGGTAACCGGCAATCCTGCCCCGATGGCCGCGGCCATGGGCTCCTCGATAAAGAAGACCTCTCTCGCTCCAGCGGATTTGGCAGACTCCCTCACCGCCCTTTTCTCAACCTGGGTAATGCCGCTTGGCACACCCACAATGATTCGAGGTCTAACAAGCATTCGTCGACCGTGTACCTTATGAATAAAATAGCGAAGCATGGCTTCTGTGATTTCAAAATCGGC
>CAZFMX010000098.1:0-10176 GCA_964520425.1 uncultured Desulfobacteraceae bacterium | reverse complement strand
TACAGGCTTGGGCGTCTTTTGGGTGGTGGAACTGAAAAGAGACCCCCATGCCCCCACGTATCATAGAACCGGTTAAAATCATGGAATCTATTTCTGGGACACGACGCTGGGCCCTGGCAGCATATCAGGGCTGTTAAGAGTGTCGCTAGAGGTGAACGGAGTCTCTCAGATAGGGTATGGATTTGGGATATGAATGAATGATGTTATTCTTGGATACAGATATTTTGGAAGCTCAACTATCCCAATGTTTCTGCCGAATGGTTCCCAAAACACCTTTAGGTTCTTCGGAACTTCCTTGTGCAGTGAATCTAAGCTCTGTCAACGTGATACCAAAGAAGCTGATTTCATCCACGTAATCTAGCCGTATGGCGACTCTGCAATTTTGATCCTTTTCAATTACAAAATCATCCCCGCTAAAATAGTAGCCTTCCTCCCGCATGATTTTGTCCAGGAATGTCCTTGTGTCTCCAAGACTGTTTTTGGAGCCATAGATTGAAGCCGCCTCTAATTGCAGTTCAAGGCAGTACTTCTCCCAATAAGGGCGGGCCGCACTTAGGGCAAGGCAACAGAGAATAATAATGAATACACCTATTTTAATGAAATCTCTCATCTTTTGACCCACTTAGGGTTGTTGTAAAGGGCTAGTTTTGCCAATCGGGATACCATGATTCCGGGTAACCCAAACAGAAAACCCTTCTTTACGATATTATAAGTCAGCAAGAGTCATACCAGGCTATAAGAATGGAGTATTTATCTAGTAGGTTCAAAGAGTTGGCGTTGTCTGCAACAAGAAATCGCGTTCCACCAACCATAGACAATGTGCAATTAATAACACTTTCACTGTTTAATATAGTGGACAGAAACATTGGAATTCAGTCACCTCCTTGACTTTGGACCATAAATGATGTGGCGTGTTCTTGATTGACATACAATCCTAAATTCGCTATACTTATGCTTATAGAAAGGCGCTTCTTATCAATTCAACTTAACGGTGTTAACAGTAAAGAAGTGAATAGTACTTTTTGGGATGATAACGTTATTAGACGCAGACCATACCGGACTACTTGTTGTCGATGTGCAAGAAAAATTGATGCAGGTTATGAGGCGAAGACAACAGGTCACTGACAATATAGTCAAACTCTTGCACCTTTCACAGTTGTATAGGCGCCCCGTTATTCTAACTGAGCAGTATCCTAAATGGCTTGGTCCTACTCTTCCTGAGATAATAGCCCCCTTACGTACCTATGAGCCCATCAGAAAAATGCATTTTAACTGTTGTGATGAGGATGTGTTTATTGAGCGATTGGAATCAGAAGGTTTAAAGAATATAGTCATTACGGGAGTCGAAGCTCATATCTGTATCTTTCAGACTTGTGTCTCCATCCTAGAGAGAGGATATAGGGTCCATGTTCCTCAAGATGCCGTTGATTCCCGAACAAACGCGAACCTTCATGTGGGGCTTGAGCTTATGAACAAGGCAGGGGCTCTCATTACATCGACCGAAACCGTCATATACCAGATTTTAAAGAAGGCCGGCACAGATGAATTTAAAAAGATGTTGAAACTGATGAAATGACTTTCCTATTATGAAGTTGATGTCGCTTTAAGCCGGATTACGCTTTACAATAACCTGTTTTTCTTGATTCTACCATAAAGGGGAGGACTTACTATGGATTATGAGCCCATTAAGAAGTGTAAGATTGAAGATATGACCATTGAACCGAATCTCCTTGACTATAGAGGAGCCAGAGAGACGTTCAAATGGGATAGTATTTACAAAGAACTTGATGGGTTTGACGGCGGAGGAATCAATATTGCGCATGAGGTCCTGGATAGACATGTCAAAACGCCTTTAAAAGACAAGGTCGCCCTTTTCTGGGAGGGCAAAAATGGTGAGAGTGAAGAGTATTCGTTTGATGATATGCGGAGACTGACGAATCGATTCGCAGATGCGCTAGGGAATTTGGGAGTGAAGAAAGGTGACAGGGTCTTTACCTACATGGATAGGATTCCCGAGCAATATATATGTCTTTTGGGGGCACTCAAGCTTGGAGCCATGATCGGCCCCTTGTTCTCAGCCTTCGGTCCCGACGCTTTAAAGGATCGGCTTGGTGACTGTGAAGCCAAGGTTCTGATTACTTCGCCAAAACTTGCTGGTACGGTCTACCAGATAATTGACGATTTGCCGGCCCTTGAAATCCTCATTATTGTTAACAAAAGGAATGAACCTCATGAATACAGAATAGAAGAAGTCAGTTATGAGAGCATGATGAAGGAGGGCTCCGAGGCATTTGATATCGTCAGAACCGACAAAGAGGATAACGCGATCATTCACTACACTTCCGGCACAACAGGAAAGCCCAAGGGGGTTGTGCATGTCCATGAGGCGATTTTGGGGCATTATGCCACAGCAAAGTATGTTCTTGATCTACATTCGGACGACATATACTGGTGTACGGCAGACCCGGGTTGGGTGACGGGGACGTCATACGGTATTTTCGGACCATGGTCAAATGGTATATCACAAGTTGTATACGAAGGGGGATTCGGTGCAGGACCATGGTATGAGGTCATCGAAAAGTATAAGATCACGGTCTGGTATACAGCGCCTACGGCTATCAGGATGTTGATGAAGGCAGGAGAGGCCCCTGCAAAGAAACGTGATCTAACAAGCTTGCGATATCTGTGCAGCGTCGGAGAACCCCTGAACCCTGAAGCAATCCTTTGGGGGGAGAAGGTTTTTGGCCTGCCTTTTCATGATAACTGGTGGCAGACAGAAACAGGTTGTATTCAGATTGCCAACTATCCTGTACAGGATATAAGGCCTGGATCCATGGGACGGCCTTTCATGGGCGTAACACCGGCGATTTTAGATGATAGCTGTGAGAAGGAACTGCCTCCCGATAAAGAGGGGAATCTTGCCCTAAAAGCAGGGTGGCCTTCCATGTTTAGAACATACTGGAATAAAGAAGAACTCTATGATTCCAGATTCAAAGGTGAATGGTACATCACCGGAGATCGGGCCACTATGGATGACGACGGCTATTGCTGGTTTGTGGGTAGAGCCGACGATGTCATAAACACGGCTGGGCATCTCGTTGGCCCATTTGAAGTAGAAAGCGCCCTTATTGAACACCCGGCCGTTGCTGAAGCGGGGGTGATTGGCATTCCTGATCCTTTAGTCATGGAAGCCGTAAAGGCCTTTGTTTCCTTGAAGGAGGGGTATGAACCCTCTAATGATTTACTGAAAGAAATTAAGAGGTTTGCCAGGAAGAAACTCCACGCTTTGTCCTGTCCCAGGAAGATTGAATTTGTTCCAAGCCTTCCCAAGACCAAGAGCGGTAAAATCATGAGGAGACTCCTGAAAGCAAGAGAGCTTGGACTACCTGAAGGAGATACTTCTACACTTGAAGAGTAGGGAGAAGCAGATGATAGATGCAAAGGATTTTTTTGATTTAAAAGAATTTACACATAAAGAGGTTTTCTCAGACCTGGAATTTGTTTGGGAAGCGCTGGCCAGGCTGAAATCATATATCAAGAAGAGTCTTGTCCCAAACGTGACTTTGCCGAATTATGGGATGCTTCCGAGGACCTGTGTATTATGGAATGGCCAAGTGATGCAGGATGATTTCGAGATCGAAAGCAGTGACGCAACCAAGGGAACGCTGAAGGTTTTTCGAAAAGGGAAAGAACTCGCAGGGGCCTCTGTACTTTTTGGAGGAGCCGTTCTGTTTGATTCCGATATCTACATTGGTGAAGGGACAGTCATTGAGCCGGGGGCCCTGATCAAAGGCCCCTCAATCATAGGCAACCATACAGAGGTGCGACAGGGGGCGTATCTGCGAGGGAACTGTCTTATTGGGGATAGATGCGTGGTGGGCCACACAACGGAAGTGAAACACTCCATCATGCTGGATGATGCCAAAGCAGGCCATTTTGCCTATATCGGAGATAGTATATTGGGTAATCACGTCAATCTAGGTGCCGGAACCAAGCTCGCCAATCTGAAAATCGTTGATGTCGAGATGAAATTAAAGGTGGAGGGGGAGGTCTATGCAACTGGGCTAAGGAAACTCGGAGCAATCCTCGGCGATCATACCGAGACCGGATGTAATTCGGTTACAAGCCCCGGAACCCTGCTAGGGAAGTCATCCCTGATTTATCCTTGCGTCAACATGCCAGGAGGATTTTACCCTGAGCGAAGTCTGGTCGGTATCAAGGCAAAAGATGTCCTTTCCATAAGAAGACTGAGACCAAGGTCCTAGGATGGCCCAAAGAGAAGACCTTTGTCCGGGCTTTCCTCAGAGCCTCGTCAGGTTAGTACTAGTGCGTCGTATCACAATTTCTTGGACTGATATTCGAGGCTCTTATTGGAAATCCCGATTATTCTGACATGAAATAAGGCATGGGCTATTCTCTCAAAACGATATCTATATGGGCCAGTGGCGGTGATCTGAACTTTGAGGGTTTAAGAGGCTGTTTCTCCCAAGTGAACTATACATTCTGCCACAGGTTCTGGGTGTAAATCCTCAAAGTTCAGATCACTACAGGATTCAGTGGAATTTTTTCCGAGATATCGTCTTGAGAGAACAGCCCATATCTCATCTTTTGCTTAAATCCGCGAATATATGATACAGGGCACTAGTTGCAGGGAGTCTGATTTGCGTTATCTGTGTGAAATGGACGACCAAAGAGACCTATATCATCAAGTATAACTGTCCATATCATCATAGCCCTATCATTCCATGTCTTTCATCGACTTGGCCCGAGATTTGCTTTACTTTCACTGAGCATTCACCTTCCGGTGGAGGCCTGAAATTGATTAGAGGTTTTTCCTTTTCAGTTTATTGCAATCAACACTTCAGTTTACATCATAAAAGCAGTATTTGGGATAGCCTTTTTCAACGGATGTAAAAGGCTTTTTTCTGGTAATGTATGAGGCGAGTGGCGGAAAGATGAAAAGGCTGGAGAAATTTGTGAATCCCGAATGTGAAACAGGATCCAGGAAACGATTTTCTTTGTTGATCGTGGTCTGGTCTCTATTCCTGTTCCTGATCTCGAATATCGAGTTGCCCCTCGGGAATGCAGAAGACCATTCCGCTCGAACTCCCAAGAAGCATCGTTTTGTGCCCGGTGAGATCCTCGTCAAATTCAAGGAAGACGCGGATATCGGAGCCATTGCAGAGGAGCTGAGCAGACGCAAAGAGCCGTTTAGAACGGTTACGAAGACGTCCACATTGGATATCCTCAATACTAGATTCAGGGTGAAGAGAGTTGAGAGACTGTTCAAATCCAAAGAACGAAGGAACCTCAATGGGCAGATTCTCAACCAAGAGACTGCAGGTGAAATTCGGGAAAGCGCAAAGAAGAGGTTTTTTAAAAAAATTGATTCTGCTAGGCAAAAATATCCCAAGAGGTCCAACAGGATCCCCGAAGGTGTGGGGATTCCCTATCTCGACCACATATACCGTGTGGAATTCGAAGAAGAGGTGGATGTTGTGGAGGCCAGTAGGGCATATGCCGAAGATCCTGATGTAGAATATGCCGAACCGAATTATCTGGCCTATATGAGCTATATACCCTCTGACGCCCTTTTTCTTGAACAGTGGGCCCACCAGAATACGGAGGCGGAACTGGGGTGGGATATCCAAAGAGGGAGTAATGGGATCACCATCGCGGTGATAGATACGGGTGTTGCGTATGATCACGAAGACCTGGCGGGAAATATGCTGGCGGATTGTAGCAGCGGTTGTCCTCAGGGGATGGGGTATGATTTCGTGGATATTGATACCGAGAGTTATGTGAATGACGGGTATGAATTGATCCCCGGGGAAGATTACACGGATATCGACAGCGATCCTTCGGACTATAACGGCCATGGTTCCCACATTGCAGGCATTGCAGCTGGTGCAGGAGACAATGGAGTGGGTATTTCGGGCGTGTGCATGGATTGCCGTATCATGCCGGTAAGAGTAGCTTTTTCCATATTGGAGGATGATGAGGAATTTGGCTCATCCGAGATTGATGATATCGCCAATGCCTTGATGTATGCGGCGGACAACGGGGCGGATGTGATAAACATGAGTTATGGCGGTGAGAGATCCTGGGTCGAATCTGATGCCATTGACTATGCCTATTCAATGGGTGTCGTCCTGGTTGCGGCGGCAGGAAATGAGAACACGGATTCATTAATCGATTCCTATCCGGCCGCCTATGATCATGTGATTGCCGTGGCCGCAACAGCGAGTGATGACTCCAAGACCTTTTACTCCAATTACGGTGATTGGGTCGATGTGGCAGCCCCAGGAGGAGACCATCAAATAGACCATACGATTCTGAGCACAGTGCCCTTGGCAGGCGGCATGATTGCTCATCCTTCAGGCTATAGATTCCTACAAGGCACATCCATGGCGACGGCCTATGTGACCGGGCTTGCAGGTCTCATCCTTTCTTCAAATGACGGCTTGAGCAGCGAAGAAGTGGGGGACGTCATACGGGCGGGAGTCGATCCGGTTAATTCGACCTTCAGTATCGGGAAGGGGCGGGTGAATACCCGTAAAATAATGGAAAGTTTTTCTATCACCCTCAGCGTGCCGGACGACGTTGCGGAAGGAGACGGCCGCTTAATCGGTCAAGGATCCGTCTCTCTGTCTTCGGCCCATGTGGAGGATTTTGATGTATCTCTCACCTCTAGCGACACCTCAGAGGTGACCGTTCCGTCGATTGTCACCGTTGCAGCAGGGCAGATTTCAAGTACATTTGACCTTTTCATCGTCGATGACGACCTTGTGGACGGGTCCCAGGAACTGGTCATTTCATGCAGTGCGGACGGGTATCCTTCAAATCAGGCCTCGATCCTAGTCAACGACAATGAATCTACAGACATAATCCTTGAAATCGTTGGAACAGCGAGGGAAGGTGACGGCGTCATCATAAACGGCGGATCCCTTTATATCCCCGGAATCTTTTCGTCGGACATCGTGGTGGACCTCTCCTCCAATGACACCACGGAGGTAACGGTCCCTTCAAATATTACGATACCATCCGGTCAGACCACAGTGACCTTTGACATTACCGTCATTGATGATCCTGGCATCGACGGGACCAAGACCGTCACGATTTCGGCGTCGGCTGAGGGGTGGACTTCAGGCAGTGACACAATGACAGTTCAGGACAACGATTCCAACAGTGGGGGCGAGGAAAGTGGAGGTTGCTTTATTGATATGTTGAGAATAGGATAATTTCAAGGAGATGTGGAACAAAGAGTGTTTGAGTCGGCATATTCGACTGACGGGGAGGACATGGGAAGAGTGAAGTGAAAGGGTGGACCGCATATCCACCCCTTCACTCAATCAAAGTGACTTTGTCTTAGAAAAAACCTGGGGCCCTACCCATGCCTTGACCGCGCCCCATGTGAGGACCGAAACCTCGTCCAAATCCTCTTATGTGCCCGGTCTCGATCTCCGGAAGAATCTTGCGTACCTCGATCCGTAAGTCCAGGTTCTTCTGGCTCAGTTCTGCCCGCAAATCACTGATCTCCTTCTGAAGTGCCTTGGCTTTCTTTTCATCCGGTTTTTCCGAGTCTAAAACATTACGCAACTCTCTAAATGTGCTGAAAAGGTCCTCCCTCAGCCCTGCTGTCTCTTCCCGAAATTTCTCGTTCAACTCGTTCAGCTGGTCGCGCTGTTCCTCGGTCAGGGGATTGAACCCCGGTCTTTTGGGAGAGCCGAATACTCTGGGATCAGTGCCCAAAAACCGGCCAAATCCTCTGCCAAGATCAGACTCAGGAATAATCTTGGCCGTCTCAAGCCTGAACTCGAGCCGTTTCTCAGCCAGTTTTGCCTCAAGATCGCTTATTTCCTTCTGAAGGGCCCTGGCCTTCTTCTCATCCGGCTTTTCCGAGTTCAATGTGGTATTCAGTTCTCTAGACTTGTCGGAGATGGACTCCCTGAATTCCGCCGTCTCCTCTTGAAATCTCTTGTTCAGTTCGTCCAGTTGAGCGCGCTGCTCTTCTGTCAAGGGACCAAATCCTGGCCTCCTGAAGAAATCGCCCAGGCGGGGATCAATGACCAGGCCGGGACCATGGCCCATGAAAGGGCCGAACTCCATACCCCTCCACCCCCGGGCAGATAAAGGAGCTGCAATCACTCCGAACAAGAGCACAATTCCCAAGAATATGATTAATCTTTTCATTTTTCTGACCTCCTAAGAGAGAGTTTGACTTTGATCATTTCTAGAGCAATGGGTGTGCCAAAACCCAAAGTCCAGATATAACTTGCTTAAATTAAAGGATAATTCAAATTAGAGAAAATGATAAACGCATCATAATTGCGCAATGAATTCGGAAATCATGGATACCAGGTATCCATTTGATGTATCCATGTTGCGCAAAAGGTATCCTCATCCAAGGGCCCAAGCACCATCCCCTCTTTCATAAGACCTCTCCTTGGTATGGGTGTAGTCAGCGCCTTGGTTTTGGACCAAAGAAAGTGGGCAGTAGGTGAAAACAGTCTGAGGCAATCATTGTATAAGGCTGGATTAAAAAGTGTGGCCTTGAGAACACCTATTCTTATCCAGTGTTGTGTCTCCGAATTGACTTGAATAATAATTACCTGCTGCACAGATTCAAAGGGGGCATGGAGGACGCCCAAGCCTGTTACCGCCCCAAAGAGGACAGCGTTCGGTGGACAGGCACAAGGAATTCCCGTCGCTGTGGGTACATTGTTCGTGGGGCTGCTTCATAATATGCAAAATGATGGTGCCGTTCCACGACCTCTGGATAGATGGTGGTGAAACTGAAAAGAGATCCCCATGCCCCACGTTTCATAGAACCTGCTAAAATTCTGGAAGGTATTTCTGAGACACGAGACTAGAAGTGAAAATGATCCTCTTTTCCATTGACAGAAGAATTTTTGATCATCAATTTACACAGATCATACATAATTTTGAAGGGCTGGATATCTGTCAGGCTGTCCACGAACCGTGCCTTTTCCATGGCGATTTCTTCGGAGACCTCTCCACTCTCCAATCTGGTCATAAGCTCATGGTGATATTCTTCTGTGGCCTTCATGGCCTTTTCCAGGTGTTTCCGGACATCTGCTTTAATCACAGCGTTATGACTTAGGATGGCGCGTTTTGAAGGAAGCGTTGCCAGCTTCCGTATGCTGCTACAATATTTGTCAAGGGATTCAAAGTAATTGGGCCAGAACACATCCTTTTCCGGGACATAGAACCCGGTGGTGTCCCCAAGCGCCAGGGTTCCCTCCTTTTCCTCAAACAAGGTGATATGACAGGGGGAATGACCAGGAGTTTCATAGACGTTCCACACAATACCTTCACCCAAATCGATTCGGTCCCCTTCCTTTACGACCGAATCCACATGAAAGGCATAATCTTCAACAGGCTCCGGCAAGGCGTCGATCTCTGATTTTGCCTTCATCAACTGGGCAATACCGAGATCGGTCAGTTGGAATTGTTTGAACAGCTCGGTTTTCGCCAAGATCTTCGCTCCTATGGCGCTCGCCAGAAGCTTGATATGAGGCCAAGCGCGCTGGAAATGGGGCACCGCCCCAATGTGGTCTGCATGGGTATGGGTCAAAATAATATATTTTATGATGCTCGGATCGATTCCCAGGGACTCAATCTGATCTATCATGATGGAGAAGGTCGGGCCGGTTCCGCCCTCAATGAGCATACCGTCCTTTCCCATGGATAAGAAAGCCGGGAAGGAGGGTGTACCCAACTGATAGAGGTGTGACGTGATCTCAATCGGTTCATGCTTTTTTGCATTCATGTTACTCTTTCCTCTCTTTGTTTCAGATCTGTTTTTTAAGGAAACGTGAGATTGCAGGGAGTCAATAGATGTCTATTCTCAGAAATTCTTCGCGGCATGAATCATTCGTGTAAGACACCTATGAATCCGCCCTTTCAGGCAAAGCCAGCACTATAGGAGATTCAGCCCTCCATGTCAACGAGGAACTGATGATCTTGATCCACCAACAAGATATCATCCGCCACAATACCGGCGGACAAGTCTGTTATTCGGCAGGCTCATGGCCCTGCCCTCGGCTATGAGGTCGGGCCGGAGGGAGGTCCATGGTCATGCCCCTTTGAATCTGTGTAGCAGGTACTTATTATTCAAGTTAATGTCCCATTCTGGGAATGGGAGAAAATCCC
>CAZFMX010000097.1:3647-10216 GCA_964520425.1 uncultured Desulfobacteraceae bacterium | reverse complement strand
CTTCACTTTCAGGAAAGTGGGCACAAAGAAATTGAATGTCAAGAGGTCGGGGAGAAAGTGATCAGCAAGCTGAAGGAATGGGATGAAGTCGCCTACGTTCGATTTGCTTCAGTGTACAGACAATTCAAGGACATCAATGAATTCATGGCAGAGCTGGAAGGAATGCTCAGAAGCAGGGCCGAAAGTGAAAGAACGAAATAGCACTTCCTAAAAGGCAGATTATATTCCAGCCTCTGTTTTTCATCCATCGTACTCCCCGCAGATTATTATTCCTTTTAAGGGAATTCGCCCGCGTGTCATGCCACTCATATTCGGGAGAGGTCTTGAACGACTCGAGGGCTGCCGGGACGTGTCCGAAATCTTCCTGCCCTCAGCAGGTAGCCATCTTATGACTAAGACAGATGAAAACATGATGAGGGAAGCCCTTCGTCTGGCCAAAAAGGGGATGGGCCGAACATCTCCAAACCCGGTTGTGGGCGCGGTGATCGTTCGCGAGGGGAAGATCATAGCCTCCGGATATCATAAGAGTGCAGGGGACAAGCACGCGGAGGTAGATGCACTGGCAAAGATGCGCGGCAGAGCGAGGGAAGATGATGTTCTCTATGTGACCTTGGAGCCGTGTCATCATCATGGCAGGACACCGCCTTGTACAGAGGCCATTCTCAAGAAAGGACTGAAAAAGGTGGTCGTGGGGATGCGAGATCCGAACCCGGGAGTCACGGGAGGAGGTTGTGAATTCCTGACCCAAAAAGGTGTTGAAGTACAGTCCGGGATTCTGGAATCGGAATGCCTGAAACTCAATGAGAGTTTTACAAAATTCGTCTTGACGGGTCGGCCCTATGTGGTGGCCAAGTCGGCCATGACCCTGGATGGGTGGGTCGCCACTTCCTCAGGACATTCTCAATGGGTCACCAATGAGATGTCACGGCAGTTCGTTCACCAACTGAGAGACAGGTTGGATGGTGTGATGGTGGGTGTGGGCACGGTGCTGGCAGACGATCCATCATTGACTACTCGTCTCAAGAGAGGGAGAGGCAGGGACCCTGTCCGGATTATAGTGGATACTCATTTAAGGACGCCTGACACAGCAAAAGTCCTGAACAGTAAATCCTCCTCCGAGACCCTCATGGTTGTGGGTCCTGATGTCCCGGCGGAGCACCTGAGACGTCTTGAAAGAGAGGGCGTATCTATCCTGACATGCCCTACGAAACAGGGCCGGATTGATCTTGGGGTCCTTCTGGACCTCCTGGGGGATAGGGATATAACCTCTGTCTTAGTGGAGGGAGGATCGGCCATCATGGGTTCCTTGATCAGCGAAGGGCTGATCGATAAATTCTATATATTCAAGGCCCCCAAAATCCTCGGCGGGCATGACGGCATGCCTATGGCATCGGGATTCGGGCCTCAGAAGATGGATGCCGCTCTGAGACTGAATGATATCAAAGTGCGGCGGTTTGGGGATGATGTGTTGATTGAGGGGTATGTGGAGAGATAAGGTATACGGTATACGGTATACGGTTTAGGGTATAAGGCGATGTTCACAGGACTTATAGAAGGCAAGGGGAAGATTAAAGAGATCAACCAGGTTCGAGGGGATATGGTATTGACAGTTACTCCCCTGTTTGACCTGTCGGATTGTGGTGTGGGAGACAGCATCTCTGTGAACGGGGTATGCCTTACGGTGACCGGTCTTGGGGAAGGACGTCTGAAGATGGATGTCTCTGAAGAGACCGTTTCTCGGAGTACCATGGGGCTGCTCAGACCGGGTGATGAGGTCAATATGGAAAGGGCCCTTCGCCTGACAGACCGTTTGGGGGGACATCTGGTCTCAGGACACGTGGATGGGATAGGCAAGATCCTGAAAAAGGAACAGAAACAAAAGTCCTGGTTGTTTAGGATCGGTATAGATGAGGCCCTGGGAAGGTATACCATTGAAAAGGGCTCTGTCGCGGTGGACGGCATCAGTTTGACCATAAATGATTGCCAAGATACCTATTTTGAGGTTAATATCATCCCGCAGACCGCTCAGGAGACGACCCTGTTAGGAAAGAAGATAGGGGAGTCGGTTAACATAGAAACCGATCTGATCGGCAAATATGTGGAGAAGTTTTTGTTGAAAGACAAATTGTCTGACCAGCAAAGGAAATCCTCAGCGATCAATGAAGATATGCTGAGGAAATTCGGATTCGGAGAGTAGAGACGTGAGTGTTTCAGGGATTGAGGAAGTATTGGAGGAACTAAGAGAGGGAAGGATGATTATCCTTGTGGATGACGAAGCTCGCGAAAACGAAGGCGACCTCGTCATTGCCGCTGAAAAGATCACACCCGAGGCCATCAATTTCATGGCCAAGTATGCCCGTGGGCTCATCTGCCTCTCCTTGCATCCTGAGATTGTCGAGCAACTGAAGCTTCCACTCATGGTGTACGATAACCAGACCCCTTTTAAGACCGCCTTTACCGTCTCCATAGAGGCGCGTCACGGTGTGACGACTGGTATTTCTGCAGCTGACAGGGCACACACGATCTTCACCGCTGTATCCGATGACGCGCGACCGGAAGATCTGGTGCAGCCCGGACACGTCTTTCCTTTGAGAGCGAGGAGAGGAGGCGTCCTTTTTCGAACCGGTCAGACCGAGGGATCGGTAGATCTGGCTCGTCTTGCCGGCTTGAAGCCTGCAGGAGTGATCTGCGAGATTATGAATGACGACGGCACCATGGCGCGTATGCCCGAACTGATCAAGTTTGGTAAGAAACACAACATCAAAATCGCCACGGTCGCAGATGTTATTGCCTACAGGATGAGAAATGAGAGCTTTGTGAAGAAGGCTGCTGAAACCATTTTGCCCACACCTTATGGAGAGTTCAAGGCCGTGGCCTTTGTGAACGACATAGACGACTATGAACATTTAGCCCTGATAAAGGGGGATATTGATCCGGAAGAGCCGACCCTGGTGAGGGTCCATTCCCAATGCTTGACCGGGGATGTTTTCGGCTCCTATCGGTGTGACTGCGGGCCGCAACTGGAAAAAGCCATGGAGATCGTTCAAAAGGAGGGCCGAGGAGTCATTCTGTATATGCAGCAGGAAGGCAGGGGCATCGGCCTGTGTAATAAACTAAAGGCCTACGCGTTGCAGGATCAAGGGCGGGATACGGTTGAGGCAAATGAAGAGCTTGGCTTTGACGCGGATTTGAGAGACTATGGAGTTGGGGCCCAGATCCTTGCTTCCCTCGGCGTTAAAAAGATGAAGCTGATGACCAATAACCCGAAGAAGATCGTTGGATTGGAGGGATACGGACTGGAGATGGTGGAACGTGTGCCTATAGAGTCCAATCCCAGGCCGGAAAACATGAAATACTTGATGACCAAGTGCCAGAAGCTTGGACACTTGATGAAAGTAGGCGGGGAAAAATAGGTCTGTTCTTGAATGTATCCGCCTTCGCAGAAGACCACCAGCTTGTCGAAGCTTTGCGGAGATTCCGCCCTGGTAAAGGCGGGGTTCGTGGATGAATGTGTAAATGCCTCCCCAATCGGAGTCGGAGGGATGGATTATGCTACGGCCCGATGTCACCCCCAGGCTGAGGCGGATAATTGCGTCGTAATCGAAGGCGAAGACGGGTAACTTAATGGAGCCACGGGTTTAGCCGTGGGGTTTCATGAAACTTTAGGAAAGGGGAAGTCTGATGCCCAAAACACTGGAAGGTAAGATATCGGCAGAAGGTCTGCGTTTTGCGATTGTTGTCAGTCGATTCAACGATTTCATCTCTTCGAAACTGGTTGAAGGGGCGATGGACGCCCTTAACCGTCATGGCGCCAGCGACGAAAAAATGACTCTAGTCAAGGTGCCTGGAAGTTTTGAGATTCCGCTTGTCGCCAAAAAACTGGCTGAAGCCGGGAAATTTGACGCCATTATTTGCCTCGGCGCCGTGATCAGAGGTGCGACACCCCATTTTGATTATGTGGCCGCAGAGGTCTCCAAGGGAATTGCTGCTGTCGCCCTTGAAACCAATACACCGGTGACATTTGGTGTCCTGACGACGGATAGCCTGGAACAGGCCATTGAAAGGGCAGGATCCAAGTCGGGGAATAAGGGCTGGGATGCCGCTATGGCAGCCATGGAGATGGTGAATCTCTTCAAAAAACTGGTTTGATTCACGTCGTCCGATTGCCTTTCCCACCCGATCAAACCTTGTGAACCATTTTGAAGATCCGAGATGATGGCCTTTTTAGGCGTCCTTCAGCATGGCATGAGAGAGTGGCCTTCGGCATTCAAATCATATCAACTGACGGGGAGGGAAGAGTCCCTCCCGCAGAAATGAGAGTATGGGATCGAGACGTCGGGCCAGAGAACTGGCCATACAGGTTCTTTTTCATTTGGAATACAACTCAGGTGTTCCGGATGAGGTCTTTGACCTTATCTGTGAGAGCTTTGGGCCCTCGAAGTCCTGCCGTGTTTTTTCAAGAGAGTTGGTCCTGGGAGTCTGTGAGAAAAGGGAAGAATTGGACGGGTTGATCAGGGCTTCGTCACAACACTGGCGATTGGAGCGGATGTCACGAGTCGATAGGGCGATCCTGAGACTGGGGGCATTTGAAATCCTGGTTCTACCGGATATCCCCTCGAAAGTCTCCATTGATGAAGCAGTCGAATTGGGTAAAACTTACGGGACCGAGGAATCGGGCAGGTTTATAAACGGCATATTGGACAACATTTATAATCAGCTAAAGAAAGAGGGTCTTCTCAAATAATTCACGAGTAAACCAACGGTATGAGACTTGAACTGAAATTTTCTAAACGCCCCCTGGAAGGTCTGTCATGCCAGGCCGTAGTGGTCCTCACTTTTAGCGATCCTGATTTACCGAAAGGGGATCTGGTCTCTCTCTATGACATGATGAAAGGTGTTTGGCTTGACCTGCAAAAGACGGGATTCTGGACCGGTACTCCCGGCGAAACCCTCCTTCTAGCTTCGCAAGGTATGATCGCGGCAGACAAGATATTACTCAAAGGACTAGGAGAAAGAGCGGTTTTCGACACCATAGCCCTGACGGATCGGATGGCGGAAGTCGGCGCTACACTTGATGGTATCGGTGTAAGGAATTTCGGCATCCATATTCCGGTTGTGGCGGATACTGATGAGGCCCATTCTTCACATCTGGAATTGGCCGCTCGCCACCTTGTGGAGCAGTTTCTTGAGCATCATCAAGATGAAACCGATTTCACCCTTAAGATGATCTTTTCTGTGGGGAGATACCCCTCAGCCATGTTGACCCCGGTTATTTTGAGACTTCGAGGAGCTTTTTCATCTATTCGAGACCTCTTCGTCGGGGAAGAACAGGTACTGGAAATGGCAGCAGTTGGGGGAATGTGATCTTTTCAATCCACGGTATTTCATGTTTTTAATGGTATTTATGAGCTATGTTATATAATCCTTTAGAATTAGAAAAGAAATGGCAACAGATATGGGAAAGTAGTGGGTTGTTCAAAGTCAAGGAAGATCCTTCCAAGGAAAAATATTACCTTCTTGAAATGTTTCCCTATCCATCGGGGAAGCTCCACATGGGGCATGTCAGGAATTATACCATCGGAGACGTGGTAGGGCGCTACAAGAGAATGTGCGGAAAGAATGTGCTCCATCCCATTGGATGGGATGCCTTTGGGCTTCCAGCGGAAAATGCCGCTATTGACCATGGAACCCATCCTGAAAAATGGACCCATCAGAATATTAAGACCATGAAATCCCAGCTCAAGAGGATGGGATTCAGCTATGACTGGGACCGGGAGTTGGCCACGTGTGATCCGAGATACTATCGGTGGGAACAGCTTATTTTTCTGAAGATGTTTGAAAAGGGCCTGGCCTATAAAAAAAGGACCTATGTGAACTGGTGTGAAAGCTGTCAGACCGTTTTGGCCAAAGAACAGGTGGAGAACGGTTGCTGTTGGCGGCACACAGACCAAGAGGTCAGCCTTAAGGAGATGGATAGTTGGTTCTTCAAGATCACGGATTATGCCGAGGAAATCCTTGATGCCTGCGATCGGCTATCGGGGTGGCCTGAGCGGGTCTTGTCCATGCAGAGGAATTGGATTGGAAAGAGCCATGGCGCCATCATCCGCTTCCCATTAGAGAATTCGGACGAGGAGGTGGAGGTTTACACCACCAGACAGGACACCCTGTACGGGGCCACCTTCATGTGTTTTGCTCCGGAACATCCAATGATCAAGGAGATTATTAAGGATCAACCTCAAGAGACTGAAATACTGGAATTTATAGAAAAGACTCTCAGGCTTGATTCTTTTGTGAGAACCGCTGATTTTACCGAAAAAGAGGGGATGTTTACCGGGAGGTACTGCATCAATCCCGTGACCCATGAGAAGATCCCCATCTACGTGGCCAACTTTGTTCTTTTTGATTACGGGACCGGGGCCATCATGGCCGTTCCGACCCACGATCAAAGGGATTTTGAGTTTGCCAAGAAGTACGAATTGCCCTTGCGGGTGGTGATCAGGCCTCCGGATAATGAACTGAACGAAGAGACCATGACCGAGGCCTATGAGGAAGAGGGGATCCTCGTCAAT
>CAZFMX010000097.1:0-3637 GCA_964520425.1 uncultured Desulfobacteraceae bacterium | reverse complement strand
TCTGAAGGGGAGGGCAATCTGATCCATTCAGGCCCCTTTGACGGGAAGGGTAATCTGGAGGCCTTGGATGACATCGCCGATTACCTGGAATCAGAAGGCCTCGGACACAAAACTGTAAATTACAGACTGAGGGACTGGAATATCTCCAGGCAGAGATACTGGGGCACGCCGATCCCTATCATCTACTGCGACTCATGCGGGACGGTGCCCGTACCGGAAGTAGACCTTCCCGTGGTGCTCCCCCTTGATTTGAAGATTGGGCCCAATGGGGCTTCCCCCCTTCCTCTTGAACCCTCTTTTTACGAGATTAATTGTCCCAAGTGCGGGGGAAGTGCCCGAAGAGAGACAGACACCATGGACACTTTTGTGGAATCTTCGTGGTATTATTATCGATATACCTGTCCGGAGTATGAGGATGGTCCCATGGATCCCAAAAGCATGGATTACTGGATGCCCGTAGACCAGTACATAGGCGGAATCGAACACGCTATCCTCCATCTCCTCTACTCACGGTTCTATACCCGGGTGCTTCGCGATTTGGGCTATTTGGATTTGGATGAACCCTTTAGGAATCTCTTGACTCAGGGTATGGTCTGCAAGGAGACCCAGGAATGCCCTGAACATGGATATCTTCATCCCGATGACGTAAAAGACCAGCGATGCGTTCATTGCCGGGCTGAGATTATCACGGGACAGACTCTTAAGATGTCTAAATCAAAAAAGAATGTGGTGGACCCTGAGGATTTAGTCAACCGTTATGGGGCCGATACCGTGCGTGTATTTTGTCTTTTTGCCTCACCGCCCGAGCGGGACTTAGAATGGAACGACCAGGGCGTGGAGGGATCGTATCGGTTTTTGAATCGAATCTGGCGATTGATCACGGATCACCTGGAAGATATTTCCAGAGTCTCCAGCTTTAATGGTAAGGGAGACCTCTCTGCTTCTTTAAGAGATCTTCACCGAAAGACCCATCAAACCATACAAAAGGTAACCCATGATATTGAGGATCGTTTTCACTTTAATACGGCCATCAGCGCAGTTATGGAATTGATCAATGAGGTCAACAGGTTCCTAGGAAGTAACCGGGATATGGGAGATTTGGACTGGTCTCTGGTTAGAGAGGCTGTGGAAGCCACGATACTTCTGCTTTCACCGGTGGCACCCCACATTACAGAGGAGTGCTGGCGGATGCTGGGGCATGATAGAAGTCTTCTGGAGATCCCATGGCCCGCTTTTCGGGGTGATGCCCTGGAAGTGGACAAGAAACTTATTGTTATTCAGGTCAATGGCAAGGTGAGAAGCAGGATTGAAGTTCCCGCCTCATTCGACCAGAAGGAGATTGAGACAGAAGCCCTTAAAGACGAAAGGATTCAAGATTTTGTAGGAGAAAAACCGATCAAGAAGGTGATCGTGGTTAGGGATAAGCTGGTCAATGTGGTTGTATAGATGCACGGTACACGGTACACGGTGCAAGGTGTAAGGTTAAAAAAAGTGTATGGGATAGGAAAGAAAAAACAGGCTGAAGGCCGAAAGGAACAGACAGGCTTAGGAAACTACTCTTAAAGAAGAGGGGACAGCATCTTCTATATGTTGTCAATTAACTCTGAACCTATGAACGTTGAACCATATGCCTTTGAAGAAAGAAAGTGAGATAATGGTCTTCAAATATCGCAATTATCTATTATTCGGAATGGTGATGCTTCTGCCCGGGTTTTTCATCATGGCTTGCGGATACTCTATTCGATCCTCAGGGGATCCAATGGGTATCAAAATGGAAAGCATGGCCATCCCCATGATCGAGAGTACGTCTTCTGACCTCGGTTTTGAAGCCGACTTTACTCGCGTTATTCGGGAGGAGTTCATCAGAAATTCAAAGGTTCCGCTTGTGTCCGAGGAAGAGGCCCAGACCGTTCTCAGTGGCCGGGTTTATAACATCAGAACTGAACCTGTGAGTTACGACATCGATCAGCAAACCATTAATGGGACTTCGACACACTATACCGAAACAAGAACTCGTATGCTAAGAGTCAAGGCAGACATAAGATTTGAGGATAAAAGAACAGGGAAAGTCATCTGGCGGAATGAGAACATGGAAGAGAAAATGAGTTATGTTGTAGATAGGGATCCTCTGATCACCCGGTTCAACAAAAAGAACGCCCTGGAGACGATTGCCGAGACTTTGGCCAAGAGAATCTTTCTCCAGACCATGGAAAGGTTTTAATGGCCCGAGATCTGGCACCGGAGGAAGTCCTCAAATCCCTAGAAAAAGGAGAAATCGCCCCTTTTTATCTATTTCACGGTCCAGGAGAATTCAGACTGGAAAAAGTCCTGGACAAGATCCGTAACGATTTTGTTCCTGCTGCCGCAAGGGCTCTCAATGTAGAGGTGTTTTATGGCGGAGAGAAGATCGATCCGGCGGAAATCATCAATAGAGCCCGGTCCCTCCCATTCCTCGCCTCAAACCGCCTGATCATCATCAGAAGAGCGGAAAAGTTTCGTGCCGGTGATTTGGAGAAGTTCCTACCCTATCTCGAAGAGCCTGTGGAAACAACCTGCCTCATTTTCATCTCTTCTAAGACAGATTTCAGAATGAGTTTCTACAAGCGCATAAGATCGTTAGGCCGGGCCGTAAATTTCACAAATCTGAGTGAAAGGCAGGTCGTGCCATGGATCAAACGAACGGCCGGGGAGATGGGACTGAAGATAGATGGCGAGGCTTGTGCCTATCTTCATCAGATTGTCGGGAACAGCCTGAGGGAACTCTTTGCAGAATTGGAAAAACTTCGTCTCAGATATGGAGAAGAGGCCGTGGGAGTGAAGCAGGTGAGAGAACTTGCCCTTCATACCCGGATCTACACGATATTCGAGTTGATGAAGAGCATATCTGAGAGGAACTGTGCTGAATCCTTAAGGATTCTGAATCGATTCCTTGAGGAGGAAGACAAAATAGGGGCCCCTCTTCAGATCTTGGGCATGCTTAATAGGCAGTTCAGGCTTCTGTGGCAGACAAAACACATCCTTTCCAAGGGGGGGAGTAAGGCGGATGTGGAGAGGACTCTGGGACTGCCGGGTTTTTCGACAAAAGAATTTGTTGCCCAATCCCAGGTTTGGTCCATAGAGGAGCTCGAGAAGGGGCTTGGGCTGCTGTATCAGACAGACGGTCTGCTCAAATCAGGTTCGCGTCCAAAACCGGTCCTGGAAAATGTGTTGTTTTCCTTGTGTACACCCTAAGACGGTTCATGCTCACGCGTGTTTGCGAGAACTCTTTGAAATGCTGGATCTATACCGTATGTAAATCTCAATCGAATTTGAACAATCAGATTCTAAGACTTATGGATGTGGTCAAAATATTCCGAAGCAATCTTATTGTGAAACCGTAAGCCGATTGACTTGACGGGCAAGACGGGATATTTTGCGGGAAGCCGTATTCTTATGAATGACACCCTTAGAAACAGACTTTTGCATGAGAGAGGTGGTTCGGGCCAAACCCTCCTTGACCTCCTCTGCTGATTTATTGGTCACAGCAACTCTCAATGCCTTGACCGCTTTCTTTGAGTTGCTTTTGTAACCGCTGTTTCTCACTCTTTTTATTTCGCTCTGTCGCGCCCTCTTAAGGGCTGATTTATGGTTTGCCAAA
>CAZFMX010000096.1:0-10631 GCA_964520425.1 uncultured Desulfobacteraceae bacterium | reverse complement strand
GCGGCCCTGGATGTCTTTGCAAAAGAGCCCCCGGGTAGCTGTTCTCTATTGGAATGTGATAATTTCATCTGCACGCCCCATATCGGGGCCTCCACGAAGGAGGCCCAGGTCAATGTGGCAAAGGCCGCCGCCGAACAGGTGCGGGACTACTTGCTCAAAGGTGAGGCCAGGTTCGCTCTTAACAAGCCTTAGTGTTTTGCGAAAGAAATAACCCCTTTATTCTGAATAGAGTCTACGATGAATAACGGAGGGGTATATGAATCCCCTCTTCAGTCTATTGTGATCGATTGACTTTCCAAACAAATTCCTTGATGGCGTTCAGATACTCCGTCATACCATAATGGAATATGGTGTTGTGATCAGCATGCGGAATCTTCAGCATTCTTTTATCTTCAGCCGGGCTTACGTCATAAAGGTCCTGTCCCTGAGAAAAAGGGATGATATGATCATATTCCGCATGAATGATGAGGGTGGGTTTATGAAAGGACTTGATTTTATCGATGTTTCGAGATCCTTCTTCTTCCTTTATCCCAAGAACCTCTGTTGGAAGACCGAGCAGCTCCAGCAATGGGATCACATGAGAGAATCCGCTTTCAATAATAAGACCATCCATGCGATCAGGATAATGGGCTGCCAGTTCCAGGGCCGACGCACTTCCCAATGATCGTCCCATCACTATAAAGGATCCTTTGTGGCCGTTTTCTATCATCCAGCTCTGAACCCATCCAAAAACCACATGTGCGTCTCTCATCATGGAGGTCACGGTAGGGCTCCCGGTCGATCGACCGTAACCTCGATAATCCACCGGGATGAAGTTCAGACCCATCTCGTTGTATATCACCCCCATATCATCATAGTCGGCAACAATCTCTCCATTTCCGTGAAAGAAGAGAATAGAGGGGGCTGAATCCTCCTTGAAATGAAAACGAGCGCCGATATATACATTATCATCTGTCGGGATGAGAAAATCCCTAGCGGCATCTATTTCTTCATCAACTATGAACTCGGGGCGGGGATGAAACAGCACATTCAGGACTTGGGGGATGTCTAGGGCTGAATAGTCTATTTGGGAAATATCAATCATTTTGACCTCCTTTCTCTAATCCTTCTTATCGGCTCGCCAAGGACTTCTCTAATTTCTTCAATCCTCAGAGTCTTTCCAGCCAGATACAGAAGGATCAAAAAGAGCAATCCTAATGAAAGCCCGGTGAAAGCAGCACCTTGAAAGGTCCATTGGTCAACCCCTGAAAGAATGATCCTCCTGAATCCCTCAAGAGCTGCCCCCAAGAATACGCTCAAGAGGATCATTTTGCCCATGCGCCTATAGACGTTCCGGCTGTCTTGATTCTTGCTGCGCCTGTTCCAGAGAGCATAAAGCACGGTCACCTGCAAGATGGAGGAAAGAGAAATCCCCAGAGGCACTCCCGCTGACCCGAGCCATTTTATGCCCAGTAGATAGACAGGAATACTGAGAAGTACCGCTGCCGTTCCAAAAATGGCAGGAAAGAGCGTGTCCTGCATAGCATAATACCCTCTCACCACGACCGTCTGGGCTGAGAAAGCAAAGGCGCCTATGAGCAGAAAACCCAAGAGATGCGATGTCACCTCTGTTGCGGTCGAATCAAAATGGTTCCGCTGAAAAAGAATGAAGATCACTTCGTGACGAAGGACGATAAACAGAACAGAAAGAGGAATGACGAGGGAAAGGTAACATAGAGTCCGGTTCAGGAGTCGGTTCATTTCATCCAACCGGCCTTCCGCTACGAGGCGAGACATGAATGGGTATGAGGCCGTCCCTACGGCTTGGCCAAAGAGACCCACAAGAATGAGCATCACCCTTAGTCCGTAATTGAGAGCAGCCACGGTCCCCTCTGGCATATAGGAACCGAAGAATCTAAAAAAGAACTCCGTAGAAAAGGTCATGGTGAGTCCTATCATAAGGGGAATGGACAGGAAAAGAAACCGTCTTAGATCCGGATGTGAGACATTCAGATTCACTGTGAAACTCATGCCGACTCTCCTGGCTCCGATCCATTGCAGAAAAAAGCTCCCTACCAGTGCCCCAAAGAGAACCCCCCACGCAAATCCCTCGATTCCGATCCAGGGTCCGAGTAAAACGCCGCCCATTATGATTCCAAAGTTATAGATGAGAGGAGCCAACGCCGGGAGCAAGAAACGTTCTTTTGAGAATTGGACGGCCATAAAAAGCCCTCCGGCAAAAAAGAAGGCTTGGGCCGGAAGGATAATCCTGGTCATCTTCACGGCCAGGGCCTTGATAGACGGATCGTGGATTCCAGGCGCGACCAGTCCAACCAGCGGATCTGTCCAAACACAGGTGGTCGCGATCAATACGGCTAGAATGAGTGTACAGACCGTAAGGATAAGCGAAAAAGTCCTCCATCCTTCTTCTTCCATATCCCTGACCAAATATTGATTAAAGATCGGGATAAAAGTGATAGAAAGAAACCCTGTAGCGACCACGTGATTCAGAATTTCAGGAAGCAGAAAGGCCAGCTGGTAGGCATCCACATTTCCTCCCGTTCCGCCAGCGCTCGCGATAAAGATCTCCCGAAGAAGCCCAGTGAGGCGACTGAGAAACACGGAAGACATCATAATGAGGGAGGCAATACCGACCTTTTTGTGTAAGGACCTCTGCATAGGTGAGGGGATGAAAGAAATCAATCATTGTTTAAGGCGGTGAACCACGCCTCAAATGTGGTTCAATGTGTTTGAATATCTCTTTCTCCATTTCATCTTCTGAAAGAGAAGCGTCAATGATTACAAACCGTTCTTTATGCTCATTCGCCAGATCAAGATAACCTTTCCTTACCTTGTTGTGAAAATCCAGGGTCTCTCTCTCGAATCTACCCTGATCCTCATCTGATAAGACCTCATTTCGTTTCATTGCCCTTTCCAGTCCCATCTCCACAGGGCAATCAAGTAGAAACGTCACATCAGGAGAGATTCCGAGCGTGGACCTTTCATTTAAGATCTGAATCAGTCCTACGTCCTGAGAACGGGCTGCGCCTTGATAGGCCAGTGTGGCATCAATAAATCGGTCACATATCACCCATTCTCCTCGATCAAGAGCCGGTTTGATCACTTCCTCGATATGCTGGGCCCTGTCAGCTACACAAAGCATGAGTTCAGCAAGAGGGGTCAGGTCTTCATTGCGTACATCCAACAGTATACGCCTGATCTCATTTCCGATTCGAGTCCCCCCGGGTTCAAACGTCGTGATCAAGGGAATTCCCTGTCTCTTCAGGGTATCTGCAAACCTTTCTATCTGCGTTGTCTTTCCACAACCCTCTATACCTTCGAAAGTGACAAACATATCTTTACCCAATAGGAACCTATTCCCTCAAAACGGGAGGAACCAAGAAGCCCCTCAAAAGGGGCTCATAGATAGCGGTACTTTTTGCAGCCTAGGATTGATGGCCTTGTCACGTGAAACAAGTCCCAACCCCCCATGGACAGGGGGTCGGACTTCAAGCCGAAATCACTCCAGTATCTGCAAAACAGATCGCTTGTCCAGTTTGGCCGAGGCTGCGTTGAGTATGGTTCTGATGGCTGCAGCCGTACGTCCTTGTTTGCCGATTATTTTTCCAATGTCTTCCTTGGCTACCTTCAACTCAACCACGGAGGCCTGGTGTCCCTCTATTTCCGTAACCACAACCTCGTCCGGCCTATCCACGAGCGCCTTTGCAATGCTTTCAACCAGATCCTTCATCTCCGTTCCCCTCCATATTTGAATTCACGCCTGCATCACAACAATCATATTGGCAAAGCTCATCGTTTTTTAGGAGTATATCCCATATATCAGGGCATGGGATAGAAAAACTTATATTTTGAAGTTAGTCACTATGACGACTTCTTCAACCCGAATTCCATTCCTTCACGGAAGGAAAGAGGGATCTGTCTGTATGAGGAATACACTTGGCCGCGCTAAAAAGAGACATAAACTCTTGGTTTACATTGAGTTCAACATAGGTCACCCGGTCACGTATGTTGTATATTTCCTCCCTGGCAGCTCGCGACAAAAGGGCCATGGTGGTTCCTGCCAGCGAAGAATTGCCCAAAGGCTTGTATATATCGAGAGAAAGATCCGGAATCATGCCTATGTCAATAGCTGATCGCACGTCCATATAAGTACCGAACGTGCCCGCAATATTGAACTCACTGATTTCTTTGATAGAAACGTTGGTCATTTGAGTGATCGTGCTCAGAATCGTGTACATGGCCGCCTTGGAGCGAATGACGCTATCGATCTCTTTCTGACTCAGGATCAGCTCATTTCCGGTAGCTGAATCCTGTGAGGGAACCACGATGAAATGCTTTATTCCATCGATTTCCGTAAGGCGGCTTCCACATCTACTTTCCACATATTTTCCCCGAAAATCAATCATTCCCGAAAGAAAGAGTTGTGCCACCAAATCGATGAGCCCTGACCCGCATATACCCATAGGAGGTTTTCCTCCAATGGTCTCCAGATGAAACCGCCCTGAGTCAGGATCAAGGAGAGCTTTGTTTATGGCACCAGGGCTAGCCATCATTCCCATTCGTGCTACCCCTCCCTCAAGGGCTGGACCGGCTGCACCTGCACACCCCACAAGCCAGTCTCGATTGCCTATGACCACCTCCGCATTGGTTCCCACGTCCACCAGGAGGGATGTCTCATCTCGGTGTGTCATTCCCGATGCCAGAATCCCCGCGATCAGGTCTCCCCCAAGATAACTTCCCACATTAGGTATCACCAGGGCTGGGGCATACGGATGGATGGAGAGATCAAGACGTGTGGCAAAGATGATATCAAACCTGTTTATGGAAGGGATGTAAGGTTCCCGGCATATCCAGTAAGGATCTAAACCGAGGAAAAGATGGCTCATGGTCGTGTTACCTGCTGCGCATAGGCCGACAAGAGAGTCGGATTCCATGCCGTGACGCTCGGTCAGTCGACCGATTTCTTCATTCAGCCTGTCTATCAGAACGGCCTGGAGCTTCTGGAGACCTCCATCCTGTGACGCGAAATGAATGCGCGTGAGGATATCCTCTCCCATTTCGATTTGAGGGTTGAGAAAAGCTATCTCATCTTTGACCTCCCCCGAAGTCAGATTGATCAGACGCAACGCAATCGTTGATGTCCCCAAATCCGCGGCTATTCCATAAATGGAATGGTCGCCATCCAGCGGGAAAATGCCCGCCAAATGCCACGATAGGGCCCCTTCATAAACAACGGCCTGAACCCTATAGCTGTATTCTCTCAGCAAGGCTGGGATTTTCTTGGCAAAGGATAAGTCAATGGCCACATCTCCAATACCCGAGGCCTTTTTAACGGCCCTGACCAAACGGTCCACATCGGCCGTATTGTCCTTCAGGCTTGGAGGGGCTATATGCAGAGGGATTCTTCTAATCCATCCCTTCTCCTGAGTCTCTCTCTCCATGCCAGATCTTCTCTTTCAACATCTAAACCAACAAGATTCTCCAAAGCCAATCCACCCTTATTTTATATCACACGTTCATTCCGAAATACAATTGACAGTCCGACTTGAAAAAAAGATAATTTGAGGTTACGCCAATGCCTGAAACCTCTGGAAAGAAGTTCCGCTTAGAAATATAGGGGCGGGAAAGGTGACGAGGTCTTTTCAGAGTGACCGGTGGGAGACCTACGTTATTTCATCGAGTTACGGAATGGGGGACCCCCCGGAGAGGGGAGGCTTACGTGAACTCGAACAAAAGGCGGATAGGGTTTCATTAAAGAGAGACCTTTGAAAAATGCTCAATTTTATTCAAGGTAAAGGAAGGCGAGAATTCTAATCCTCCCGATTTTCATCGGGACAGCCAGGAATACCTTAAGTATTTCGAGGATTAGAATTTGAGCCTGACACCGCTCGTCCCGCCATAGTCTTTGACGACGGCGGAAGATTGGGCAAAAGGGAGTGTTTTTCAAAGGTCTCACGGAGACAAGCATGAGTCATCTTCCTATAATAGGCATCACCATGGGTGACCCCTCGGGCATTGGCCCCGAAATCATCATAAAAGCCCTGTCTGATTCAAGAATTCACGAAATATGCCGACCTATCGTATGGGGGGATGCCGAGGCCTTATCCGTAAAAATAAATGGAGTGAGTGAAAAGCCTGTTCGTGAGATATCAAGTCCTTTGGAAGCCGGGGGCGGTCCTGAAGAAATCGATCTGATTGCCGTTTCACAACTGGACAAAGAATCGGTCATCCCGGGGATCCCCAGGGTCGAAGGGGGAAAGGCCATGGTAAATTATATCACTAGGGCTGTTGAGACAGCACAACGCGGAGAGATCGCGGCCATTGTGACCGGCCCGATCAGTAAGGCTTTAATGCACGAGGCAGGCCATCCTTTTAACGGACATACCCCGCTTATCGCGTATCTGACAAACACGAAAGACTACGTGATGATGCTGGCGGGGGACAGACTGAGAGTAACCCTTGCCACCATTCATTGCGCCCTTGAAAGGGTCCCATACGTCCTGAATTCAGATACGATTCATAAGACCATATGGATTACATGGCAGGCCCTTCGCCTTGATTTCGGGATCAAAAAACCGAGATTGGGTGTGGCTGCTCTGAATCCCCATGGGGGGGAGTCTGGATTATTCGGATCAGAGGAGGACAGAATGATTGGTCCGGCCGTGGAGAGGGCCATATCCGAAGGATGTCTCGTGGAAGGACCTTTCCCCGCAGATACGTTATTCTACAAGGCGACAAAAGGAGAATTCGATGCCGTGGTGGCCATGTATCATGATCAGGGGCTGATTCCTCTGAAACTTCTCCATTTTTCCGATGCCGTCAACATAACCCTAGGACTCCCTATTGTACGGACTTCCGTGGATCACGGCACGGCCTATGATATCGCAGGAAAGGGCGTGGCAGATCCTTCCAGCCTGAAAGCCGCCATTCGTATGGCCGTTACAATAGCTGAGAATAGGGCAAGAGGGAAAGGATTAAGTAGCTAGAAAATTCATCCGATTAATGAGTACACAATGATATGAAGGTACACTTCAGTTGAACATCGAGGGAATGGTGATGGGATCTTTTCTTCGGTTCCGGGCCTCCCGACAGTCACTCTGAAAAGATCCCATCACCATTCTCCACGTGCGCAGGCACGTCTTTTAACAATTTGTGCTCATTAACCGAATGAACCTATTATTTTTAGGATTTGTGCTTGGCTTATGAAAAATGACCTCATCAAAATAAGGGGCGCCAGGGTCCATAACCTGAAGAATGTCTCCCTGGATATCCCCAGAAACCAGTTTGTCGTCATTACAGGCCTTTCCGGGTCCGGCAAGTCTTCTCTCGCCTTCGACACCATCTATGCGGAAGGTCAACGCCGATATGTGGAATCCCTCTCCGCCTATGCCCGTCAATTCCTGGAACAGATGGAAAAACCTGATGTAGACGCCATAGACGGACTCTCTCCTGCCATTGCCATTGAACAACGATCCACCAGTCGAAATCCCCGGTCCACAGTGGGAACAGCCACGGAAATATACGACTATCTGAGACTCCTGTTCGCCAGGACAGGCCATCCTCACTGTCCCAAGTGCGGCCGGGGAATTTCTTCTCAAACAACACAACAGATCGTAGACCGGATCATGGAGATGGAGAAAGGGACGAAAATACAGGTCCTGGCCCCTTTGATGGAAGGAAGGAAAGGCACGCATGCTCATCTCCTGAATCGTCTTCGAAAGGACGGATTTACACGGGCTAGGATTGACGGAAAAATCATTTTGCTGGATGAAGACATCGCTCTCGACAAGAACAAAAAACACGATATCAGTGTGGTCGTCGACCGTCTGGTGATTGATGGTGATATCAGGAGGCGCCTCACAGACTCCATGGAGCTGACCCTCGACCTCTCGGAAGGTCAGGCCATTATTGATGTTATCGACACGGGAGAGATCTTCTTCAGTCAAAGGGCGGCATGCACCCAATGTGGCATCAGCATTCCCGAACTGACCCCTCAGATGTTTTCTTTCAACAACCCTCAAGGGGCATGCCCTTCATGTAGCGGACTTGGCACCAAGAGGTATCTTGACCCCGATTTGATCGTTCCCGATCCGGATCTTTCTCTGAGAGAGGGGGCCATTGCCCCGTGGTCCAGACGGCAGACCGTGCATTTTCATCAGATGCTCGATTCCATATGCCAGCATTATCAAATAGACATGTACACTCCATTCAAGAGTCTTAGCGAGAAACACAAGGGCCTTTTTCTTTACGGTTCAGGAGACGAGGAAATCAAGTTTTACTTTGAAACCGATAAGCGCCGATACTATCATTCTCACCCCTTTGAAGGCGTGATTCCGAACCTGGAGAGACGATATCATGAGACCGACTCCTACCCGATCCGGGAAGAGATAGAGAGGTTCATGAGTATGATGCCCTGTCCCGAGTGCGGAGGGGCCAGATTAAGGCCCATTAGCCTGGCGGTCAAAGTGGGAGATAAATCCATCCAAGAAATCACCGCTCTTTCTATCGGCAAGGCCTTTGAGTTCTTTGAGTATCTGAGTCTTGACCCTATGGAAATGGAGATTGCCAAGAGAATTCTCAAAGAAATCAAAGAGCGCCTTGGATTTCTGCAAAGTGTCGGGGTGGATTATCTCTCTCTGGATCGAGCCTCATCAACCCTGTCGGGAGGAGAGGATCAGAGAATCAGGCTGGCCACCCAGATCAGTTCGAGGCTCGCCGGTGTCCTGTACGTTTTGGATGAGCCGACCATCGGCCTGCATCAGAGAGACAACCTCCTCCTTCTCAAGAATCTCAAGCGTCTGAAGGACTTGGGAAACACCGTCTTGGTGGTGGAGCATGACGCAGAGACCATCCTATCCGCCGACTCTGTCGTGGATATGGGGCCTGGGGCGGGCCTGAAGGGGGGGAAGGTCGTGTTCAAGGGTACTCCAAAGGAAATAATGGCCTCTGACACTTCATTAACAGGTCAGTATCTCTCCGGGAAACGCGCCATCCCCATTCCAAAGTCAAGGAGAAAAGGCAATGGCAAGAGTCTGGTCATAGAAGGGGCGGAGCAGAACAACCTGAAGGGGATTCGAGTGGAAATCCCCCTTGGGACCTTCATATGTGTCACCGGCGTTTCCGGATCAGGGAAGAGCAGTCTGGTCAACGAGATTCTCTATCCGGCACTGACCCAGAAACTCTACAGGTCCAAGGCCACAGTGGGAAAGGTGGGTTCCATTCAGGGAATCTTCCAAATAGACAAAGTCATACGCATCGATCAAAACCCCATTGGGAGAACACCACGATCCAACCCGGCCACCTATACCGGTGTCTTTACTTATATCCGCCAGCTCTTTGCCATGCTGCCGGATTCCAAAATGAGGGGATACAAACCGGGGAGATTCAGCTTTAACGTGAAAGGCGGCAGGTGTGAGTTCTGTAACGGTGACGGGATCATCAAGATCGAGATGCACTTCCTTCCCGACGTCTATGTCACCTGCGAGGCCTGTAAGGGACTCCGGTTCAATCGAGACACGCTGGAGATTAAGTATAAAGGGAATCATATCGCGGATGTCCTGAATATGACCGTGAACCAGGCCTCCACTTTTTTCGAAAACATTCCCAATATCAAGAATAAGTTAAAGACCCTAGTGGATGTCGGTCTTGGGTATATTAAACTGGGGCAATCGGCGACAACCCTCTCGGGGGGCGAGGCCCAAAGGGTCAAGCTCTCCAAGGAGCTGAGCAAGAGAGATACCGGCAAAACCCTCTATCTTCTGGATGAGCCCACCACTGGGCTTCACTTTGCCGATATCCAAAAACTCCTGGAGGTCTTGAACCATCTGGTCAATCTCAATAACACGGTTGTAGTCATTGAGCACAATCTGGATGTGATCAAAACGGCTGATCATATCATCGATCTGGGGCCGGAAGGAGGAGATGAAGGGGGCTATCTCATAGGAGCGGGGACGCCGGAACAACTCTCCCGAATCAAGGAATCATATACGGGCCGGTTCCTCAAGGAAACCCTTTCTCATTGACGCACTACCTTACTTCCCTTTTACCTTTCCTGATCTTTGTGTCAACCAATCAGCGTTAACAAGTTTTGGTTTGTCTTTTTTTCTTGATATTTCCTCATATCTATCCTTAAATGTTTTCCACTTTTCCTTTTTGACTGATGCAAGTTCATTATAGGCAATTAATGATTTAACTGCTTGTTTTTGTTGGCTATTCTATTGCTTTTTCTCCTTTAGCTTGTTGATAAAGGGAGAGAGGCTCTCTTTGTCCGACTCATCAAGATCATATTTCTGATAATAATCAAGGTAATATTTTTACCATTGCCTGTAATATGCGTGTTCTCTAGCTGGGACTCCTTTCCTAAGGAGGGAATCATAATCGGTTCTTATTTGGGGTGGTATTGGCTTCATTCTTTCACTCCACGGATTAAGGCAAGAGGCAATGAGTCTTGAAGGCTTTAAAGGATTGAGGCATGGAACGAGGACTTCACCATGTCCTCAGGAGAAAAAGAGTTTTCCATATAACATTTATTTGGTGGAGTTATGTAGTTAGAAAATCGTTGAATGTCCCGATTTTGTTGTCAATGAAATAACTTTCTTGAAGATTATGAAGAAACTATAGAATCACTGGTT
>CAZFMX010000095.1:0-10789 GCA_964520425.1 uncultured Desulfobacteraceae bacterium | reverse complement strand
CCCCTTCGAGGGGGCTGCTTGAGGCTTTCCGCTATGCGGAAAGAGTACTCACTCTATCCAATTTGTCATGTTTTCTACTCATGGGAAATTCGAGGACACCGCATCTCCTTTGTTGCCTGCCGGGCCGAAGCCTTGGCGAAGGCTGGTCAAGGATTTGCGGTCTTTTACTACAGCTTCATTCTTGACGCCGCGGATCTGCAGCATCCTCAACTTTTATAACGTTAGGGTGAACCGTTTAAAACAGCCCGAAGGTGCTCATTGACCTGCGCATGCTGGGGATTCAAACTCAAGGCCCTTTGTA
The DNA here is from genome assembly GCA_964520425.1 of uncultured Desulfobacteraceae bacterium. GTDB lineage: Bacteria > Desulfobacterota > DSM-4660 > Desulfatiglandales > HGW-15 > JAFGFY01. The sequence goes on along the minus strand of CAZFMX010000095.1, from coordinate 10,488 downwards.
TATGATCTACGGCATCTTCTTTTCTGCCCATTTTGAAAAGAACCCATCCTTTCGTATCAAGAAAGAGCGAGTTGTCAGGCTGGCAACTGATTGCCTGTTCGGCGAGCTTCAAACCTCTATCAAGATGAATATTTTGCTCCGCGTATTCAAAGGCCAGCTCGTTGCCGAGGAAGAAATCATTGGGGTGCTCTTTATATGCATATTCCAAAGTCGAAAGACACTCTTCAGAGTCACCGATTTCTCGTTGTAGTTTTGAAAGGGCTATCACTGGGTCCACATCGGGAAGGAGGTCTGTGTGATACAATCCTCCATCCGATTTGGTGATTACTTCCTTAATCTTCTCAATCGCACCTGATAGATCACCACGGATCTTCAAGGTCAATGCATCTATGAATTCCTTCTCAACCGGATTTTCAATGTGTAATTCTGCTTCCCTCAGCTGTTCAAGTGCCTCTTCCTTACGGTTCAGGAGGGACAGAATTGTAGAATATTCAAGATGCAGCGGAAATAGATCGGGCTCGAGCTTCAATGCCTTACCATAATGCTCCAGTGCTAATTCAAATTCATCGAGAAGGCCGTAACACCAGCCGGTCAGACCCAGTACAACCGTGTCGTCTCTTCGTAGTTTGAGATATTTTTCAAAATACTTGGCAGCATTCTTGAAATCGCCAAGATTGAGGTAGCAGAATCCGAGATGGTACCAGTTGTACCTTGAGAAACTCAAGTCCAGGTGATCATGGGATTCCTCTGATTTCTCAAACGCAGGTATGGCTTTTCTGAACATCTCCAATTCAAAATATGTCTTCCCGAGTTTGCTATAACGAATTTCTTCGAGGGTTGGAAAAACAATAGAGACCAAATGGATCCAGAAAAGTTTGATATACAATACGATTTTCCTTATAAGAAACCTCATAAACTTTCCTCAAAAAAAAGATCAAAATGTACTATACATTATTCCTTTGGGCGTATGGCTATTTCTCCCTGTAGTTCCGGATGTCTCCCCGTCTTGCCCTTGTAAAAAGCTCTGACTATTCTCATGTCTTTCTCAATATCGCCGGAGGGGAAAAAAGAGTGTCCCATACCTAACTTCTTCTCCTTGTAATCGAGATACCCTAAGGTGATGGGGATCTTTGCACGAAGGGCGATGTAGTAAAATCCGGTCTTCCAATATGGTACCTTTGAACGGGTGCCTTCGGGTGTAATAGCCAGAATCATCGTCTCACGGCTGTCAAACAACTCGCTCATCCGCTCTATAAGCCCGGATCGGATTCTCCTATCTACCGGAATTCCGCCAATAGCTCTGAGAATCGTTCCTATCGGGCCCTTGAAGATCGTGTGTTTCCCTGCCCAGCAAAAACGCAAACCTACAGCCGTCATATACAGAAGGCCGAGGGGCATATCCCAATTGCTTGTATGGGGAGCGCCTACTAGAACGTATTTCTTATGCGGAGGTAGATTGATTTCCAGTGTCCAGCCCAGTATTCGCAAGATGAATTTTGAGAGCGCAGCTAACATGTATTGTTTCCAGTCGTTGAGGGCGAACAGAGCAAGTTGCTGGCCCGAAATGGCTCCATGGCCAAAAGTGGGGTTTACTCTACCATTGCATAAGGTACATGTCTACTCCTCCTTATCCCACCATCCAATCACGGATCCTTCTCTCTGGAAATGAACACCCTCTATCTTTTCAACCTTTCTGATCCAATCTGCGAGTGTAGAGGCGTGATGGATGATGAGGGGTGTACTGTGTGGAGGAAGGATATCCTTGTCAAGACCGTAGATGGCAATGTTCTTTTGAGTGCAGGTTATCGTCTCTGTCGTGTCCCAGGGTGTTGGATGGATAAATCCATGGATAGCCCCTTCCACTTTTGAATAGCCCCATTGCTCGGGAAATTGCTCTTTTAGTCGACGCATCAACCGAATGGCCCGTAAATTGAACTCGACATTGACCCCCTTGTTGAAGTTACGCAGAAGCCTATCGTCAAAGGCCTCAAAACCCATAGAGGAGACGAGGACATAGATCCCCATATCATCTGCTATACGTAAGGCATCTAGCAATCTGTCTTCCCCGTTCAAGAACCAATCCGATCTAAGGATGAGGCGAATTTGAGATAGCCTTATGTCATGCTTTCGGACCTCTCTCAAAAGACGCGGCAGACCGGGCAGGGGATTTTCGTTGATCAGTTCAAAGGGGATCTTCCTGCCGTCTCTATCCTCTGGGAGACAGGATATTTGACTCATGACGGTCTCAATGCTCAATTCGCCGCAAAAACCCTTATCGACGGCGACATCACAGAAACTACACCCTTTTCCGAAGACTTCGACAGTTTCTCTCTCTTTGCCCTGAAAAATGGCGGGATAGTCGACTTCAATCTTTTTTTTCTCGGCTGCATAGGGGCAACCCACCTGCTGAAGTATCTGGGCGGTGGAGACTTCCAGAGGCATCAACCCTTCCTGACCGATGGTGAATATATTATCCCATCTGACTCTTTTAAGATATGCCTCATTCCATGGTGCTTTTGGGTTCTGAATGAACTCTCCGTCTTCGCTTTTGTATAGGAGACCGTGAGTCTTTTCCCATCCACCCGATTCAAGGCCTTTCAGAAGGAGGACAGCCTGCTCCGCCGGACCGTGAAGGGCGAAGGTAAAGTGCTCTGAGACTCCTCTAAAGCGGTGTGGATGGTCCGGCCATTTGATTTCCCCCATATAGTCTACATCAGACTGCGGCCCGGCCAGAACGGTAAGAGCCCCTTCAGACTTCAGTTCCTTTGCAAAGGAGAAAAGGTCTTCTCTTCCGCTCAAGGTCGAGAAACCGATGATCGGTGTTTGTTCCTTGAAATAGTCTGTCAGGACCTTTTTGATGAGGGATTTATCATCAACACGAGTCACTGCTATGACAATACAATCATAGCCAGTGTGTTCGCTGATTACCGTCGCAGCCATTTGAGGCCCCAGAACGCCGTATGATTCGTCTTTAAAGTAACTCGATATGATGGCCATTCTTTTCTTCATGGTATTGGCCTCTTTCCTCACCCGTTATTCCGACCTGTGTTCCTTTATCTTATTCCATTGAGTTTTCCAAGAAGATATCGTCGGTTCATCCCCTCTCCGCTCTTCTTCCCGCTTTTCTGAAGCGGGAAGCCAGGGGGTCCCCCATTCTGTAACTATTTGAAATAACGTAGGCCTCCCGACAGTCACCCAGAAAAGGCCTCATCACCATTCTCTTCGTTCGCGAGAATATCTCTTTATAACTCGCACTCATTAACCGGATGAAGCATATCGTCCCTTAGAGAGCCATTCGTGATACCATAATTCCCATTTTCTTGATTTTTCAGGAGTTTTGGGATAGCTTGGAACAACATAAATTCAATGGTATCTTCTTAAGACCTGATGGAATGAGCATGATCTTCAGCGGATACAGAGTAGTAAGAAATCCACAATGAAGGCATTTCGGTGATCGATTGTGGAAAGGAGTTCAGAAATGAGCATAAAAATCAACCTTCATAAGACACATAGACAATACACCGGTGGTAAAAAGATCGTGGATGTTAATGGAAATACCGTAGGTGAGTGTCTAAGAGATCTAGTCAGTCAGTATCCAAAAATAGAAAAGGAGATATTCGACAAAAAGGGCAATCTGCTGTCTGTCCTTGAGATCTATCTAAACGGAGCCAGTGCCTATCCTGATGAATTGAAAAAGGCCGTGAAGGACGGAGACGAAATCCACTTGTTAACCATGCTTGCAGGTGGATAATCTAGGAGGCTCCCCGCGAGTGCCCTTTTTCCCAAACTCTTCGTTATCGTCAAAAAATCATCCTCGGAATATCAACTATATGCCTGCGGCAATTTTTTTCCAATGCCTTGGTTTTGGAAAAAATTCCTATTCTCGGAAAACCTCCTAGTGTTCAGTCAATTTTTAATTGTCGTAATAAAAATAGATAAAATGGAGGTCATATACTTGTTAAGTGTGCCCTGATTTCAGCGATCTATGCGCCGAATTAAGATTGACGCAAAACTAGGAGGGTATTAGTCTCAATGGGAAAAAAGAGGCTCCTAATAGGAGCCTCCATCTGAAAAATCCTTATACCACCGAAAACTCAGGAGCGAATTTCTATAGTTACATCTGAGCTAAAAGGGCTGCGGACTCTTTGCCCGCAAGAGAAAGCCTTTCGGCGGCATGTCTCTTTTTGTCGATTGCGACTTCATCAGCATCAACGTACTGTACAGCGCCGATATCACAGAATCTGACACACTGGGGATCGCCGTCGCACAGATCACATTTGAAGACCTGACGATCAATCGTGTTAAAGTTCATGGCCCCAAACGGGCAGACCGTTACGCAGGAACGACAGCCGATACATGCATCATAATCCACTTCAACACACCCCATTTCATCGTCACGGGAAATGGCCTTCACAGGACAGACGTTCATGCACGGCGCATCTTGGCATTGCTGACACGACATGGGAATGTAAAGACCTTCCGCTTCCCACTTCATGACTTTGATGCGGCTTCTCATGGGATTGAGTACACCGTCATGTTTCACCGCACAGACCTGTTCACAGGTCCTGCACCCGGTGCATCTCTGATAATCGATATATAGGACTTTAGCCATTGATATCCTCCTCTATTTGACGTTACAATAGATGTGTTGGTTCCTTTTCCAGATCCAGCTCTTTGAGTGTTTCAGGCTTGACATTCCCTTCCTTATCCAGCCCTTTGTACTCATAGAATTCATCAATCATCTTGACGAACTTCTTCTTGTCGATGACTCGACCCACCACATCCGGGGCACCGCGCCTAGTCGGTTCGTCAAAGTAACGATGGTTTAGCATATCACCCTTTCTGAGGTCGTCTCTCGTGAGTCCTTCGCGAAGCTGATACATTCTCTCCACCATATTGGTCCGTCTTGCCACATTCCAGATATCTTCAGGTGTCATATCAAGACCGGTATTGTAGTAGAGGACTTTGGCCCAGTCTTCAAAGTTGGGTAGAGTGGCCCCCAGAAACGTGGTGTGGTATTTGCAGATTCCCAGACAGTCCACGGCCATATAACAGTTTTCATGCCAGAAGACCTGATAGGGCTTTCCGATATATTCGGTGTGCTCAGAACTGAGAGGTCCGTCGTAGGGAACCGGGCTGCTGTAGATCTTTCTCAGAACCGGTTCCGGTAGATGGTACAGGTCGATGGCCGGTCGGCTTCTCAGGTGGTCTGATCCCCTCGATGCCAAGGCCGCATTTAGGGCGAGTGCAGGGGTGGCCCTCTCATCAGAATGAAGGTTGCTCATTCCCTTGACCTGGATCAGGTAATCAAAAGAATTTTTTCCGATCACATCAGATGCCTGGATTCCTCCGTTAGCCAAGAGGTCCCCTAGCCAGCCCTTCCTATAAGAGATGCGGTCGATCATTTCAATCACGGCGTCATCATTTCCGAATCTGAGATCAAGGCCGTCTGTCTCTTTATTGGTGATAATCCCCAGTTCGTAGAGTTCCATGGCCCAGGAGATAATGCTGCCGATTTCCAGATTATCCACCCCATATTTATCTGCCAGGTGGTTGCAGACGAGTAGAGTGGTCGCTCTGGGCGTATCCGTCTCTCCGCAGAACGCACCCTGGGAGGTATATTCCGGACCCTCATCATAAATTCCTTTATAAGGGCCTTCCGGAATGCGGTACTGGGCCCGGCAGTGGACCTGGCAGCCGTAGCAGGCCGTCATGTGGTATTCTCCACAGGTCTCCTCTGCAATCTCATCCAGGTGTTCCGGTTCAATATCATCTGCGTACTCGGTCTGATTATACTGAAAGTTCCTGTTTCGAATGCCGCCCCATGAGTTGGTGGCCCCCCAAATGAATGGAGTCCCGAGGGTCCCCATCGTCTGATTGACCTTGGCGCTGGTGATTTGCTCGATGAAGCGTTTATTAAACTCCAGGGCCTCCATGGGATGGGCGATCTTGATATCCATGGTCCCTCTAGCTGCGACGGCCTTAAGGTTCTTGGAACCCATGACCCCTCCGCCACCGCATCGACCTGCCGCATTCTTGATCCCTGTCATGACGTTGGCATAGGCCACCAGGTTTTCACCCGCAGGACCGATGACCGCACTCTTGACTTCCTCATCACCCAGGTCTTCACGAATGGCCCATTGTGTGTCGGATACTGGCAAGCCCCAGATATCCCGGGCATCACGGATCTCCACTTCTCCGTCATGGCAGTAGATGTAAACAGGATGTTCTGCTTTTCCCTTTACCAATACATGATGAAACCCGGCGTGGGCCAGTTCCGGGGTAAAGAATCCGCCGAAGTTGCCGCTGGATAGGAGATTGGTCAGGGGTGACTTGGTCATCACGTCACACCGGCCGGTCCCAGAGGCCAGCGTCGCACAGAGAATTCCACCGCTCAAGATGACCGCGTTGTCCGGACTGTAGGGATCGACACCCTTTGGGGTGTGGTTTAAAAGCAAATAGGCAGCCAATCCCCTCCCACCGAGGAATTTCTTTCTCAATTCGAGAGGAATGGCCTTAATCTCAATCTCACCCGTGGTGAGATCTACAATGGCTAGTTTTCTATTTAATGGCATATTATTCTACCCCCTTCTTTTTTAGAGCTTCTTCGGCTAACTTCCTGTTGTGCTCCCATACAGGTCCTCTGACTCGTGGAAAACCCTTCTTGACCCAGGCCACCCTGAATCTCATTCCGCATGTTGGGCACTCTATCTCCTTATCGCCGGGTTTAGGCTCAAGTCTTCCCATACATGTAGGATTATGGCACCGGAATTTACCATAGGTTCTCGTACTTCGAAGGCTTTCTGCCGTTGACAGTTTTCCTTTGTCTTCTACCATGATATCCTCCTTCCTTTCATACAACGCTAAAATAGCTTTTCAAATGTATTGGTTTATGAATCAGATAAACTCGTCAAAGATCCCTCACTTTTTTCACTTCTTAAATCCCCCGGGCTATAGATCCCTTGTACCAGGTAGACGGTTGAACCGGCGGTTCTTGGTCCAGGGGGAGAGTTTGTGATATACCTCACCTATATTGACCTTTCTGCATCTGGGACAGAAACGCGTATAGTCATGCGCAAACATCTTTCCAATCTTATCCAATTGGGGTTCAGGCACGAAAAACGCGCCACACCTTTCACATGCCGTCAAATCGACGGATCGTATTTCCTGTTTAGGTCTGAACTGAAGAAATCTATTTGGGCTGATTTCATGTCTCAACTCAGCGGCCGCTTCAGGACATGTTTTGACACAGGCTCCGCAACAGATACACTGATAATGCGAATAGCTGAAGATACGTTTGTTCTCTTTGTCCTTGGATTCAAGCGTTCCTGTGGGGCAAATCATCTCACAAGCCGTACAGGCCACACACTTTTCCGTGTTAAGTCGAGTCCTGCAAAAGAGAAACACTGCCGTGACGATCGTGACCTCACCGCTGAGTATGTGGATAGCCGTCATATGCACTTTAAAAAACGCCACGGAGTCCAAGGTGCCGTGCGCCAGGAAATAGCCGCTCACAAAAGGCAAGGCCGTAATGACGATTAATACAAAATCAGACACGGTTGAGCGGGAGCGAACGCTCGGGACAATGACACGCCTCATCAAAAAAAAGAGCGCTAGGATTGCCACAAGGATCGTCATCCCATCAGCCCATGCGTCCGGCAGAGCTGCCCAGTCCCACTCCAGCCTAGATTCGCTCCATAAAACAATATGTCCACTCAGCCAGATAGGTAAGGCGAACAGGCATAGGTGAAATATGTAGCGGATACCTGCGTATACAGGTGTTTTAAGGGCCGCCCGATGAAAGGGGAGGAGGGAACGGCCGACAATGATTAAGTAATGGCCCCAACCCAGCTCTTCTCCCCCAGGTTCTCTGAGGATGGCTGAAAAGAAGAAGGCAAGCCTGGTCAGTAGGCCGACAGAAAATACGAGAAAGGCCACCCAAATCAAGGGACCGTCTACAAATGAATAGAAATCCAAGTTGCCGTACCCTCCCCCTGTGTCACGCCATACTATATCATATCGGGGACGCTTAGTGCCAAGAGCTTATCGTTCGTTATTGTGAACGACGATTAGAAAAAAGTCTAACAGAATAATCTGTTTTGTCAAGAAAAAACCAACATTATTCAAAGCTTGTATCAATATTGATATATGTTTAGAGTTGACAAAGGACAATAAAGGGTATAAAGTATGTTAAAATGTTCAGCATGGTGAACGATGGCTAAATCATATCTGGCCCCCTCGGTAAAAAAGGCATTTCAGATTCTGGAGCTTATCTCTGTGAGAGGTGGAAACCTAGGCATCAGTGAACTGTCACAGAGTCTGGGAATAGGAAAAAGTACGGTACACGGAATCACTTCGGCCCTGGAAGAGATCGGGGCCATAAAAAGAGATCCTTTGTCGAAGAAGTATTCTCTGGGTTTCACTCTCTTTGAACTTGGAAGAGTGGCCTACGCTCTGAACACTTTGAAAGATCTCGCAAGGCCTGTTCTCGAGCAACTCATGGAAAAAGTGAGAGAATCCGTTTTCTTGGGTGGTTTGAATGGGGATAGGGCCACGATCCTGGACATTGTGGAATCCAGACAAGACCTCAGGATTATCGCGCAGGTCGGAACAACAATTCCTCTAACGGTAGCGGCTACGGGCAAGGTCTTTCTGGCAGGTATGGAAGAACGGAAGGCCTTGGAAATTCTCAATAAATCAGGGATGAAAAGATATACGGAGTATTCGATTACAGACCCTGATGAATATCTTCGAGAGATCAGACGGGTCCGGGAACAAGGCTACGCCACGGATTATGAGGAATACATCCTTGGCGTTCGGGCCGTAGCCTTTCCCATTGAAGGAGAGAACCTAATATCAGCTATATGGGTTGTGGGATTTAAGACAAGCCTAGACGACGAGAAAATGAAGGCCGTGATAGAAGCGACTAGAGAAGCGGCTAAGGAGATTCGTCGTCGAGTCCTCCATAGCAGATAAAGGCCATGGGAGGCCTTTGAAAAACGCCCCCATTTACCCAATCTTCCGCCGTCGTCAAAGACTATGGCGGGACGAGCGGTGTCAGGCTCGAATTTTATTCCTCGAAATACTATGAGTATTCCTGACTGTCCCGATGAAAATCGGGAGGGTTAGGATTATCACCTTCCTTGGCCTTGAACAAAATTGAGCATTTTTCAAAGGTCTCCATGGGAGTCTGAACAATATTTTTTGATAAAAAGATTGTTGTATTCGGTGAAGAATTTCGTGAAGGGTGCCCTTAATCCAGCTCGGGAAACCGCTCCATCAAAGACTTCCTTTCAGCCTCTATTCGTGCATCCCCCGGCTCCCTTTTTTGTAGTTGATGATAAAGGGTCATGGCATCTTTCGGCTGATTCCTCTTAATATGGATCTTTGCAAGGCCCAGAAAGGCGAACTTGTCATACCCCAGTTCAACCGCCTTCCTGTAATTCTCTTCAGCTTTTTCCAGATCTCCCAAGACTCTGTGCGCATCACCGATTCTGGTCAAAGCAATTCGGGTCTTCATGCCGTATTTCATAGCCTTTTCCCACGCCTGAATGGCATCTTTCTGTTTTCCCAGGGCTCTGAGACAATCGGCCTTTCCGTGCCACGCGTAGGATTGTTTTGGATCCATGTCAAGGATTCGATCATAGCAGGCCATAGCTTCTTGATAGTCTCTCCTGTTTCTGTAGATATTGGCGGCTGATGTTAAGGCCCAGGGAGATCCTCCCTCTATACAATCAACCCTAATAAAATATACCAACGCCCGATCTTCCTCTCTGCCCTTGAGGTGAACATTCCCCAAACCCATGAGGGCGTAAGAGTCATCAGGATTAAATTCAAGGGCCTTTAAGTAATAGGTCTTTGATAGGTTCAGTTTCCCAAGTCTTTGATATCCGTCAGCGACACGAGTCATAATCCGATAGTCCTCATGATGATCGTCCAGGTATTTCAGCCAAATACTTATTGCTTTCTCTATTTTGTGAAGTCCTCGATAAGCGTCACCAAGACCCATCATGGCATACTTATTGGTCTCATGTAGCTCCAACGCTTTTTTGTAGACGGAAACCGCCTGGTCAAATCGTTTCTGCTTTCGTTTCAAATCTCCAAGACCGACAAGGGAAAAAATATCATTGGGATCGATTTCCAACGACTCTAGATACTTCTTCTCAGCCTCAGAGTACTTCTTTTCCTTCATCAAATGGCGGGCGTGCTTTCCGGGGTCCAGAGGCTTAGTCCTGTGATCTATCTTGTTCATAAACCTACCCCTTCCTGGATTGAGGAAATCAATAGGGATTATTCTATCTGAAAGAGATCGTTTTGTGAAGGATTATCAAGGGCTTTGATTTAAGAAGTCTATCAGAAAGCGGGAAAAGCAGGATCATCCCTAGTGGTATTCCTCTTAACGTGACCTACTTGATATGATATGAGTCCTGAAGATAGATTATGACAGGTTGGGGGCATGGGGATCTCTTTTCAGTTTCACCACCATTT
>CAZFMX010000094.1:0-11033 GCA_964520425.1 uncultured Desulfobacteraceae bacterium | reverse complement strand
CAGGCGCCCCTTTTGGCGGGCCGAACATGAGGTTCTGAGCCATCCTGTTCAGGTCCTGGTGGGCCATTCCCAGATCATATAGCTGGCGCGAAAACGCCACGATTCGGTCATGAAAACTCTCCTGGCTTTCAAGTTGCTGCTCTAAGAGAGCTTCCAATTCCAAATAGGCCTGGTCCAGAGCGGCAAGAAATATGCCTTCTTTATTCTTGAAATAGTAATAGAGGACCGGTTTGGTAACACCGGCCCGTTCAACAATCTCCCTGACCGAGGTGCTGGCATATCCCTTTTCCGCAAAGAGTGACGTGGCGACCTTTATCAGTAGGGCCTTGGCATTTTGCCCTTTTGGTTTATTCATGTCGGTGTCACTGTTCGACAAACTCAAAGGGCCTCCTTTCAAAGTGACCCTCTATTATGCAGTCTCACAATGAAATGTCAATAAAATCTACCTACCGGTAGGTAAATAACGGACACCTTTGTCACAGTAAGGCCTGGGGAACCATTTGCCTTTTGCGTGAAGATTCGTTTGATTAATATACAAACCATCACGTTCCTTTAGACAAACGTTTTCATGATTCATGCCATTCTCTCTAATACTGAAAATGTGTGAAGTAGCAGTCACTTGTGGAACGGGCAGAAAAAGGGAGTACGATGTAAAAAGACCGATTATCGGCAAAAAGGCTAATAGATGGCGAGTTTTGCCATAAACTGAGAAGGGAAGATTTCGAGCCATAGGCTGACTGCTGTGAAGTCGTCGGCGAAAGAGCATAAACGGCCAATGGAGGAGTTCATAGATGACATGTAAAAGAAATTTTGTGATGTACCCACAGCGACGGGCATTCCTTGTGCCTGTCCACCGAACGCTGTCCTCTTTGGGGGCGGTTACAGGCTTGGGCGTCTTTTGGGTGGTAGAACTGAAAAGAGACCCCATGCCCCTCTGAATCTGTGCGCCAGGTACTTATTATTCAAATTAATTCTGAGACACGACGCTAACACTGCTCGGAAAAGGGTGCATGACCCAAAAAAAGTATCAAAGCATATCAATATATTGATTTTTCATCTTGACAGACCCCAACATATTGCGATATTTTAGGCTCCTGCTTTTGGCAAGACGAAGACCCTATGGGGAGGTCTTCCGAAAGGGCCCTTCTTCCCCCACATTCCTGTGACCCGTTCCTCGGGTCCTGTCCTGTAGAGGTGCTTGGATGTTCGAGAGTATTCAGAAGCGTGATGGTAGAGTGGTTGAGTTTGATTCTTCAAAGATTACATCAGCAATTGCAAAAGCAGGGAAAGCAACGGGTGAGTTTGAAGAGAGGGAAGCCAGAAAAATGACACTAAAAGTCATTACCCTGGCCCGTGATTTAAAACTTGATCCCAGCCCTGAGGTGGAGGAGATTCAGGACATTGTGGAAAGGGTGCTTCTCGATTCTCCGTTTCACAAGACGGCCAAGGCCTATATCCTCTACCGAGAGCAACACGCCTACATTAGGACAATCGCCGCCAAAGCCAGTGCCGATCTTGTGGACAGCTATCTTCAGGGACTGGATTGGAGAGTAAAAGAGAATAGCAACATGTGCTATTCCCTTCAAGGGCTGAATAACTACATCTCATCGGATATTACATCGGAATACTGGCTGAATTGTATCTATCCCCCTGAAATCAGAGATGCGCACAAAGGGGGTGACCTCCATATCCACGACCTCAGTCTTCTATCTGTCTATTGCGTCGGCTGGGATTTGAAAGACCTTCTTGTACAGGGATTCAAGGGGGTAGAAGGAAAAGTGGAGAGTGCCCCCCCCAAACATCTCCGTTCTGCTTTGGGACAAATCGTCAATTTCTTCTACACGTTACAGGGGGAAGCGGCAGGCGCTCAGGCCATCTCCAATTTTGATACCCTTCTCGCTCCTTTTGTGCGTCATGACAAACTTGATTATGACAGGGTCAAGCAGGCCCTTCAGGAATTTGTTTTCAATATCAACATTCCCACACGCGTCGGCTTCCAGACCCCCTTTACAAACATCACCATGGATCTCTTTGCACCAAAGATTTTGAGGGACCAGCCCGTGGTCATCGGGGGAAGAGAGCAGGGCGAGACATATGGTGATTACCAACCCGAGATGGACACGATCAATCGGGCATTTGCAGAAGTCATGATGGAAGGGGATGCCAAGGGAAGGGTCTTTACCTTTCCCATACCGACCTATAACATAACGGAAGACTTTGATTGGGAAAATCCGAAGCTTGATCCCATCTGGAGAATGACCGGTAAATACGGAATTCCCTATTTTTCAAATTTCATTAATTCGGATATGTCCCCTGAAGATGCAAGATCCATGTGTTGCCGCCTGCGTCTTGACAACAGGGAACTCATGAAGAGGGGGGGAGGCCTTTTTGGGGCCAACCCTCTTACGGGATCCATCGGCGTGGTGACCATCAATCTTCCTCGGATAGGGTACCTTGCAGAAAACGAAAAAAACTTCTTTGATCGACTAAGAAAAGTCGTACTCCTGGCAAGGGAGAGCCTTTCCATTAAAAGGAAAATCCTGGAGAAGTTTACGGATCAAAATCTGTACCCTTACTCGAGCTTCTATCTCAGGGAGATCAAGGAGGGATCGGGGCTATATTGGAAAAATCACTTTTCCACCATCGGCATCATCGGGATGAACGAAGCTGTTCTGAATTTCCTTGGGGCTACTATCGCCGATGAAAACGGTCTTCGATTTTCTCTTAGGGTCATGGATTATATCCGGGAGCTCATGTCTGAGATTCAAGAGGAGGGCGATGAGATATTCAATTTGGAAGCAACACCGGGAGAAGGAACGTCCTATCGGCTTGCTCTGCTGGATAAAGAAAAGTTCCCGGGGATTATCTGCGCCAATGAAGATGTGTATCAACGCGGGGCGGCTCCTTTTTACACCAACTCTACACAGCTTCCCGTAAACTATACAGATGACATTCTTGAAATGCTTCAGCTACAGGATGAATTGCAGACAAAGTATACAGGCGGCACTGTCCTTCACATCTTCCTGGGGGAGGAAGTGAGTGATATTCGGGCCATAAAGGGATTGGTCAGAAAGATTGTCAACAATCACCGTCTCCCCTATTTCACCCTTTCTCCAACCTTCAGTGTTTGCCCGTCCCATGGCTACTTGAAGGGCGAACAGGAGAGGTGTCCCAGATGTCATAGCGAAACAGAGGTCTATTCGAGGGTTGTGGGTTACCTAAGACCTGTCAAACAGTGGAACAACGGAAAACAAGCGGAATACAGGATGAGGAAGACCTTCAAGGTGGCTTAGACATGGTTTTTGGCGGTCTTCAGAAGAATTCGCTTATTAATTTTCCAGGGAAAGTGAGTTGTGTCCTTTTTCTTTCCGGGTGCAATTTTGACTGTCCCTATTGTCATAATCCGGACTTGGCAAAGGGCAGGCCGGCGACATCTCCTCCTCTTGATGAGGCGTGGATCTGTGACTTTCTCCATAGTCACAGAGGGTTCCTGGACGGTGTCGTGATCTCCGGGGGAGAGCCGACCCTGCAAGATGATTTGCCTGTCCTTTGCAAAAAAATTAAGCAGATGGGCTACCCCGTTAAACTGGATACAAACGGCAGCCGTCCCAAGGTGATTGAATCACTCATTGACAGAGGCCTCGTCGATTATATAGCCATGGACATCAAGACCAATCCTTTTCAGTATGCCCCCTTCATAGTGAAAGACTGCAATCCAGATCACATCCTCACCAGTATCCGCCTCATCATGGAATCCTCTTTAGACTACGAATTCAGAACCACCTGCGTAAAGCCGATTGTAGATGAAAAGGGAATAGAGAATATCGCCACACTCATTGATGGGGCTAATTCCTATGTGTTACAGCGTTATCGGCCCAGTTCGGTTCTGCACCCAGAGTTTTTTCAGAAGATCGGCGGTGATTATGATGAGAAAGATCTCTTGACTCTTAAGTCTATAGCGGAGTCATGGGTTAATGAGTGCACTATTCGTTAGTTTCGTATCTTAGTGTTGTGTCTCAGAGGTAACTCACATAATCACATCTACGCCACAGGTCCGTGAGAAACAAGGGGGTTTCACCATGAGCTTTCCAAGATTGGAAAACGTCTTGTAGTTGAGGTACGCTTAAACACAAGGACCCAATAATAAAAGGAGGATGAAGATGAAGGCTATATCTAATGTGTTGGCCGTGATAGGGGTGGTTCTATTTGTCTATGCCGAGATTTTCAGGTTTATTAGCGACCCCACTGTGTTTGGTAATATCTATCCCCTAGAAGCGGACACAGTGGTCCTGGGTGCGAATAGTTTCTTCCTTATGGCTATACTGGCCCGTCTCTGTAGTAAAAAATAGTTAAAAACCCAGAGAGAAGCACTTACTGGTTGAGATGCCCCAGCCTTTTGAATTTTTTTATCCTTGAAGCCGCGTCCTATTCCTTTGCTACGGTTAGGGCAATCTGCGTCATTTCTTCATGAGAGGCAATCGATACGTTGACTACCCGTTCATCTTTCTTGAATACCAACATTTTTCGGCTCCCCATGTCCATTGACATCTCTTTTGACCACCCCTTTGCCTCCATTTCAGCCAGATAGGCTTCTGAGACCTTTGAGGTATCATCTTTGGTCTGGAACATGAGATTGAACCCTTGAGGGAGTTCCATGGCGGTATTTATATCTGCCCCTTTATATAAAAAGATATCCTTAGGGAAATTTGCGGGGAGTTTGACGGAATCCCCGGAAGTCATGGTCATTTCACCTTCTTTAGTTTGAACTCGAAGACTGTTGTCTTTAATATCGACTTCCGCATTTCCGCCCATACTGGACTCTATAGCCTTTTCCGCCATTTTTTCGGCCGCTTTTTTTTCAGTCTTTTCCCCACATCCAAACATCACCATCATCGCAACAAACATAATGAAATAACGCATAAATATCCTCCTTGTGAAATCGTTGAACGTTCGTTCTTTATAAAACCGCTTTTCTCTCAGTCGTAATATGTAGGCTATTTGAAGGCACAGTAAATAGGGGATCGAGGATCTCTTGGAAGGGGCGAACTTGATTCAGCGGGCCTTTATGTGCGTATCTCCAAAGTCTGGTGGGCGGGTCACTACGACCATGATATGTTGGATAGAGAGACTTTCGGACTACCCTAGAACGACCCTCCGCCCACCTGGGTGGCAACAAATACTACACTACCTAAAAGGGTTTTCGCCCTGAAAAGAGATTGTTGATCCCCTTTTTACCCCAGCCATTTATTTAATAATCTATACTATTATCCTCAGTCAAATCTTATCCCATATTTGCCAGAACCGAGTAAATGATTTTTCCACGCATTCCTCATTTTGTATCTTGATTCCCGGCACCCTCAATCCCACCACGGCCAGGCTCATGGCAATTCGATGATCGTCATGCGGGTCTACCGTGGTGCCGATCAGGGGGGTTCCCCCATGGATGATCAGCCCATCCGAAAGCTCTTCAATACGGCTGCCCAGTCGGGTCCATTCAGAGGCAATGGCCTTTAGTCGATCGCTTTCTTTGTGCCGAAGGTGGGAAATGTTCCGAATGATGGTCTTTCCATCGGCGAACAGGGCCACTGCTGCTAGAGTGGGCACCATGTCGGGCATGGTATGCATGTCCGCTTCGATCCCTGATAGTGTTCCACCGTGGACCAGCACCCGGTCTTCCTTTCTCTCAATACGGCATCCCATCTTTTCAAGGATATGGAGGAGTCTTATATCACCCTGGCGGGTCTTTTGGGAATAGATATTCTCTGTGACCGTCCTACCCCCGGTCACGGCGGCTGCGGCCCAAAAATAGGAGGCGCTTGAGACATCTCCTTCGACGATGAACTGACGAGGAGAGTAACCTCGCCCGGAGGGGACCTTAAAATAGTTATATCCTTTGCGCTCAACCTGAATCCCAAATGTTTCCATGACATCAAGGGTAAGATCCACATAGGGCCCGGAAACCAATGCTCCGGTGACCTCTATTTCGATACCTTTATCCGAATAAGGACCTGCCAAGAGAAGTGAGGAGACATACTGACTACTATTGTCTCCTCTAATAGCGACACTACCCCCCCGAATGCCCCCGGCCTTGATTAATACGGGGGGAAACTCTTCTCGTTCCATATATGTGACTTCCACCCCCAGGGTGTTCAAGGCCGCGACTAGATCACCAATCGGTCTCTTGTGCATGCGGGGAACACCGGTGAGTACAAACTCTCCCTTGGCGAGGGCTACGGTGGAGAGAAGGAGACGATAAGAAGTCCCGGAATTGCCTAGGAAGATTTCTTTTCTGTCTGATGAATGGGAAAAATCACCCCCTGTCCCGGAAATCGCCAAGTCTTCACCATGAATGGATATTTCGGCGCCCAGTTCTTCCAGGGCGCTGATGGTATAGAGAGTGTCCTCACAGGAAAGAAAATTCCTGATATGGCTCTTGCCGCTTGCCAATCCGGCGGCTATCACGGCCCGATGGGTAAGGCTTTTGGAGCCGGGTATGCTGACGGCTGCATTGATGGCTGATCTGGGTTTGATCTCTTTCATCTTTCTACTTGGCAATGTGCTGTCTGACGAAACAGGGCAGACACTCTCGATTGTGTATTGCAATTAAAATGTGTTTTAAGTGTTCAGCGTTCAGAAAAGAAAACCAGGCGTTTTGTACTCATTTCCTTCTCAATACTTGTTCCACGACGCTCCTCATGGTTTTGAGCGGGGCTTCAAGACCTGTCCATAATCTGAATTGTTCCGCCCCTTGACGGATGAACATACCCAGCCCGTTGACCGTCACACATCCCAGACCTTTGGCTGTGATGAGCAATTTTGTCTCAATGGGGTTGTAGACGATGTCCATGACAACCATACCTGGTTTCAGTGCTTCCGAAGAGACAATGCTCTCATCGTCGTGCGGATGCATCCCTACAGAGGTCGTCTGAATGAGCAGATCCACCTGAACGTCGGTTGCTTTTTCCAAGGGAATAAAAGGACATTCCAGGAAGTTCGCCAACTCTTCCCCACGCACACGCGATCGATTGGCTACGGTTAAGTCCACACCATGTTTTTTCAATATATAACCTATGGCCCGTGCCGCCCCTCCGGCGCCGAGGATGAGACAGGTCTTCCCGAAGACCTCGGTCTTCTCTTTCAGAGCCTCTAAGGCGCCGAACGCGTCTGTATTATACCCAATCAAGCGACCCTGATTATTGACAATCGTATTCACAGCCCCTATCTGTTTTGCCAGATCATCAACCTGATCCAGCAAGGGAATCACGGAAGACTTATGGGGGATTGTGACACTCATGCCTTTGAGGCCCAGGGCGCGCATTCCCTTAAGAGCATCCTCCACGTTCTTGGTATCGAAAGCCAGATAGATCGCATTCAGCCCTTTTTTCAAAAAGGCCGCATTCTGCATGGTGGGGCTGAGAGAATGGGTCAGGGGATGACCTATCACGCCGTAAATGTCTGTATGTGGGTCCATGGGAAATAATATAAGACGGTATATGGTTTAG
Organism: uncultured Desulfobacteraceae bacterium; assembly: GCA_964520425.1. Classification (GTDB taxonomy): domain Bacteria; phylum Desulfobacterota; class DSM-4660; order Desulfatiglandales; family HGW-15; genus JAFGFY01. Next base: position 3,531 of record CAZFMX010000094.1, on the reverse strand, counting down.
GGTTTAAGGTATACGGTTTAAGACGATTTTTTTTACCGTAGACCCTACACTATATACCGTATGCCTTAAACCTCTCATTTTTCTATTTCCAGACTTCTTACCGAACTCAGCGTCCCGACAAAGTACTCAATCACGAAAATTTGTCCAAAATCTCCCTCATTTCTTTGACAGGTATCTGGCCGTCCGCGGATTCGTCTCCTTGATCGAGGGATGCGAAAGTCAGGTACCCACCAAAAAGCAGGGAGGCGACACGACTGATGCGACCCTTTTCCCCCATGCAAAGGGCGATAATCTTGAGGCCCATTTCTGTGGCGCGGGGTATCAGGTCCAAGACACGAAGGTTGTCCTCAGGTTGCTGGGCCCGAGTGACAATCTTCACGATATCAGCTCCAGTTCCGGCCATGCCGTTAAGAATTCCGTCCAGTTCTCCTCTGGAAGGAGTACTGTCCAAGACGTGTATAGATGCAATAATCTTGGATTCTCGACGATTCTGCAGAATCTGATCTCGGAGGTCCGGGGCCATATTGTATTCCAAATCCACATATTCGGCTTTGTTTTCAATGGCGTTCAAAAGGTGACGTGCCCGGGTTTCATCATCCTCAGAACGATGCCCTCCTTCCTTCCTGGATCGATAGGTCACAATCACAGGTTTGGAAGCTTCTTGTATCATATCCGAGAGTCGGAAGGATTCCATTGCGTCAAGCCGAAGCTCCAACAGGTCCGCCACAGGGTTCGCTCTGGTAATCTTTTTAACGGCCCCAGCCGTATCTCTCGCCATTATTGGGATACAGATCATGATTTTTCACTTATGGATATTCGAGGAAGGTAGTGAGATCTTTTCTTCGATTCCAGAGCTCCCGGCCTGGTCATTTCGTGCAGTTACGGACGGGTGATGCCTCCCTCCTCCGCTGTTCTCCCCGCTTCAAAGAAGCGGGGATCCAGGGGGGTCCCCCATTCCGTAACAACATGAAATGACGAAGGCCTCCCGCTAGTCACTACGAAAAGATGTCACTACCTTCCTTCAGTTCAATTTCATCGTACCTTGTCACCCACAAATATATATGACAAAGACTATCATCGCCATGAACTTGGTCACCAAGAGGTATTCTGAACCGGGCGCAGTGTACAAGGAAATACTCATATAGGTCCTGAAGTTTTTTCTTAAGCCTTTGACCTTGAGCCTTGCGTCGTACCGCACAAAACAAAACGTTGAAAACGGGAAATCAGGTGTGTAATTATTCTTGGCCCCAATTATTTCTCTTATTCAATATTATGCCTCAACTTATTCAAGAACTTTTTCATTTCATCGTGATCTCTGTCTCTTATGATATGGGTCAGATAGGCAAGCTGGGAATTGATCCCTTCAATCTGCCTGATGGTTTCAGGGTTGAACATGATTTCAGAAAGCAGGTGGTCATCCTCTGAAAGCAGGCCGGTTGCAATCTCCAGGTGTTTTCTGAAGGTCGTCCCAGGGGCCTCCTGCTTCTTCATACAGGCAGCGAACACCATGGACGAAGCAAAGGGCGTCGAGAGAGAATATGCAATGGTTTTATCATGTTCTTCAAAGGTATAGTTGAATACATTGAGTTTAAGTCCCTCATAGAAGTCGCGATAGAATAACTTTCCTTCCGGGTCTGATTCTTCGATGATAATGGCATTTTCCTCATGAAGATCTCTGATGTTCGCAAAGGTGGGTCCGAACATGGGGTGCGTGGATACGAATCTGTGCCCAAGGTCTTTGTATAATTCTCGAAAACCCGTTTTTACCGATGCGATATCTGAAAGAATGCAGTCGCTCGGGACATGGGGGAGCACATCTTGGAAAGCCTGATGCATATTCGGAAGACTCGCCGCATTGATCACTAACTCAGGTTCAAAAGCTCGGAGTTCAGAGAGATCCATGAGCCTTGTCACCTCGAAGAAGTACTTGAGTTTTCGTTTATCCCTGTCATAAACCGCCACTTGGTGGTCCAGACAGAACTCCTCCACAAGCCAGGCTCCCATACGGCCGGCACCCATTACAAAAATTTTCATTCAACTATCCTCTCTTTGTAGCATCCCAATACCTTGAAGTTAGCGGCGATTTCTTTTGCCTGAGCAAGGGCTTTTTGAACTTTTTCGTCTTTGTCGGACCCGATGAAATCCAGAAAAAAGGCGTAGTCTCCCGGATCGCTGGGAATCGACTCGATTCTTGTCAGATTAATGTTCTGTTTCGCAAAGACCTCCAGTACACGAAAGAGTGTGCCGGCCTTGTGCGCCGTCGAAAATATGATAGAGGTCTTGTCTCCTTCATTTTTGTTTTCTTCCTTTGAGAGGACAAAAAATCTTGTCATGTTCATGTCGAGGTCTTCTATGTTCTCCTTGACTATCTCAAGATGATATAGCTTTGCGCAGAGTTTGTTGGCGATGGCCGCGGCTCCTTTGGGCCTTTCTTCTGCAAGCATGCTTGCTGCACCCGCCGTATCATAATAATGAACCGGGTCAAGCCTATTCCTTGACAGGAAGTTGCGGGATTGTGAAAGGGCTTGGGGATGGGAATAGACTGTGCGGATCTCTCTATGATCCGTTCCCGGTACAGCGAGAAGACAGAGATGTATGGGTAATCCTACCGCCCCCACTACTTTGAGTTCCGTGTTAATCAGGAGATGATTGACCTCAGCCACAGCACCCCCAAGGGTGTTTTCTACAGGGACAATTCCGTAATTATAGAGACCGGATTTCACCCCTTCAAACACTTCGGCAAACTGAGTGCACGGCACGGGAACAAGATCGCTGTCCCATTCCCTTGACGCGACCTCACCAAAGGCCCCGTGCTCACCCTGGAAGGCCATCAGCTTATAATCCTTTCCCTGAAGGTTTTTGCTTTCCTTGATGATTTCTGAATAGATCTTTTCTGTGAACTCCGGTTTGATTAGATCGGCCAAGGTCTTTTTAATCCTTTCGAGAAGCTGTTTTTCCCTTTCCTTGTCTTCGATCTGAACCTTGAATTTATTTGCCATCAGGACCAATTCCATCCTGTAGTTCAAGAGCTTTAGAATCTTGGAATCAACAAGGTCAATATCCTTTCTAATCGCATCGAGGCTCATTTATCAATCCTCCTGACAGCTTTGTAAAAAGTCCAACTGCTGTTCGATAGGCTCATGGCTCTGATCAGAGCCTATGAGCTGTGTTACGCTTTATCCCCGCCTTGTTAAATTCTCGCGAGCGAGAAGGCAAAGCCGATTTAACAGGATAAATCATTGCGTCGTACTATACGTACGCCTTTTTCCTAAAGTTTCGCAAGCCTTGCATTTGGAGCTTTTTACTTCGCTGTTCCATTAATGATTTTTTTAGGAACCCATCTTTTTTGGCTAATTCATAGACTCCAATGTGCTGCGTCAAACCTCAGGTTCTAAGTTCAGCATTTCCTAGTGTCGTGTCTCAGAAATACCTTCCATAATTTTAGCCGGTTGTATGACCTATTGGGGGTATGGGGGTCTCTTTTCAGTTTCACCACCATCTATCCAGAGGTCGTGGAACGGCACCATAATT
>CAZFMX010000093.1:0-11301 GCA_964520425.1 uncultured Desulfobacteraceae bacterium | reverse complement strand
GGTTAAAGCAGATCCCATCGTGGTGGGGGTGATCGCTATTGAAGCGTGAAGGGCAATTCGGCTACAATAGAGGCCGGTAAGCTATAAGAGACGATGATGCAAACAAATATATATGAGACGATTAGGAAGATCTTAGGTTCCAGGACTCCAATAAAGATTCAAGACCTGAACTCAGATTCTGTTCACGCGGCTGTGCTCATCCCCCTTTTCAGCGAGAACGGTGAACATAAAATCCTTTTTACCAAGAGATCCACTCAGGTCAAGAACCACAAGGGGCAGATCTCATTCCCCGGTGGAGTCGTGGAAGAAAAGGATCAAAGCCTCCTAGAGACAGCATTGAGAGAAGCCCAGGAAGAAATTGGTCTTTTGAAAGAGGATGTGGAGATCTTGGGGCAGACTGACGACACAACCACTGTAGTCTCCAATTTTATCGTCCATCCCTTTGTGGGAGTGATCCCTTATCCATACGATTTTGTGATCAGTTCCGAGGAGGTTGACCGGATCATCGAGGTCCCATTAAAAGTCTTTCTTGGACATAACACACAATATAGACAGAACAGCGCGGAATTCGAAGGAGTCATATATCCGGGTTCCGCCTTTAGGTACAAAGGGGATGTAATCTGGGGAGCGACAGCCAGAATCCTGGAAAATCTTATGAGAATCCTGGAAGGAAAATTAGACTTGCATGGACAGGTAGAATAGGCTATCTTTGCCAGGTGTCGGGACGTGGCTCAGTCTGGTAGAGCACCGCGTTCGGGACGCGGGAGTCGCTGGTTCAAATCCAGTCGTCCCGACCACTACAAAGACATACACACTTCTTTTTTTCTTATTGTTTCGGGTTTATTGACTCACTTACCCAAAGACATGGAGATTTCCAATTTTAAGACAGGTATCGTTCTGGGCTACAACTGATACGGGCTTCCATAATCATAAAGGAGCTTGATAGTCCCGTTGATAGAAGGGAATAGGTCTATTCCAATATCAACTCCGATGAGACAACAGCCTGGGCGATGTGTTTGAGCTTCTTGCTCTGCCTTCGACTCTCTTTCCGTAAACGGTTCATAGCCTCTACTTCATTGATACTATAACGATCCATAAGAATTCTTCTGGCCTTGTCCATCAACTTCCTTGTCACCATCTCTTCCTTTAAATCCAGATATTTTCTTTCCGCGTCAACATCTCTAAACAGGCTCTGGATCACCTTTTTACCACGGATGCTGACGACGTTCGAGCTAATGAAGACAGGAATGACTCTCCCATCTTTAGCAATGACCTCCACACCCTCCTCGAAATCCCGGCCTTTTTCAATTTGGTCGAGATATTCTTCCTTATACCATTCTTCATTTGGTGAGGGATGAAGTTCGCTTTGGTGCAAGCCAATGATTTCTTGTCGCGGACGATCGATTAGTCGCTCTGCTTGTTTATTGGCATCCAGGATCACATGAGTTTCTTTATCAATAATGAAGATGGCATCATTGGCGTCCTCGAAGAGGACTCTGTATCTTTCTTCAGATTCCTCCAACATCTCTTCTGCCTCTTTGATTTGGGTAATGTCCCTACAGATTGATAAAGGTCCGATGACTTCACCGTCATCATCCTTGAATAGAGTAAAAGACTCGAAAACAGGAAAAGCTGTTCCGTCTTTTCTGATGTGAGTCATATCACAGATGTGTGATCTATGTTTCTCCAAACCGTCTGCTACTTCTTTCAAACTGAGGAGCGATTCTTCTTCGAGGAAATTTTCAGCACTCATTCCAATCATCTCGTCGGGGGAGTAACCATGCATTGCGGCAAAGGCCATATTCACATATATTAATCCATCGTCCTCATTTCCGATGGCTATTCCGTCAATCGACTGCTCAACCGCGGAACTCAATGTTCTTATTCTTTCCTTTGCCCATTTTTCTTTGGTGATGTCTTTACAAATGGACACACCCCCTCGTGCCTTACCGCCAGAGGATTTCGTTGCAGTAATAGACTGAAATGCCATGAAGGGTGTCCCATCTTTTCTAATATGCCTGACTTCACCCTGGAAAGCCCCTTGAGTTCGGATCTGTTCGAACATGTCAGGGGCCTTTTCCCGAAATTCCGGATCATATACATTTACAATGTTCATTCCAATCATCTCTTCGGGAGAATAGCCATGCATTTTGGCATAAGCCTTATTGACATATGTGAATCCATCGTCATTTCCAATGGCAACTCCGTCAATGGACTGCTCGATAGCGGACTTCAATCGTTCTATTTCCTCTCGCGCCTTCCCTCCTTCTATGGCTTCCTTTTCTAACTCTCTCACCCGCTGTTCCAATTCTTCATAGCTCGGTTTCTTTGCCATTAAGAAATCCTCCGATTGTCACTATGAAACCTTTGAAAATCGTTCCCTTTTGCTCAATCTTCCGCCGTCGCTAAAGGCTATGGCGGGACAAGCTGCGTCAAGCTCAAATGTTAATCTTCGAAATACTACAATGTATTCCTGGCTGTCCCGATGAAAATCGGGGGGGTTAAGATTTTCGCTTTCCTTGACCTCGAATAAAAATTGAACATTTTTCAAAGGTCTCACTCTAATCGAGAAAACAGCATTTCAATTATTTGTCAGGATCTTCAAGCCGTCTCAGATTGTCCCTCCAGATCTTCAGAAGATCTGATTTGACATGTTCGGTGGTGCTTGGAAGCCGGTCTGTTTCGAGAAAAGGGATAAGATGTTGCAGGGTCACACGGACATCTTCAACGGTGATGGTGATTCCTTCTGATGCGAGCATATCATCTCTATATTGGAGGGTAGACCTGACTAGTACCGAAAAAACATCCCTCACTTCGTTGGTCTGACTCTTCGAGGACTCAGCCACACTTGAGAAGAGCCTTTCTATATCCTTTTCTTCCATTTTTAGATGTCCCCTTGAACAACAAGAAGAGAAATTTGATATTTTAGAATCGGGTAGTATGTCCGGCCCTCAAGGTGGAGTCTTCCACTGGCTGTGATACGCTGTTTCACATCTGATCGGGCTTTTTGTCCAAGTTTTCCAGGAATTCTCTAAACCAAGGGGGATTGTAGAGAATTATATAGATGAGAAAGAGCGCGGTCAATGGGAGGAAGAATATGGCCAGGTCGACCACGAGAATTCCGATGCAGATAAGGACGCGATTTGTCAGGCTCATAACAACTCCTCCAACGATCGATAAAGGAACCTATTTCGATAGTGTGGTGCTACTATGACGAAAGAAATGCTGGATGTTGTACCTTTTTTCTATTGACATACAATATATTCGATTGATATCCTGTACGGCAATCTCGAAAGACAGGATTACTCCAGTGCCCAAACCAATGCAATCAGCACGTTTGGGCATACTATATGTACAGCCGATTCTGTCTCTTGAGAAAACAGAATGGCACGGGGTGGTGTATGGGCAGATTGCGTGTAAAATGCATTAAATGCGGTGATGAATGGGAAAAGGACTCCACAATATCCTGGGGAGCAGATGATTATAGCTCCTCTCTGTGTACCCCTTGTTTTATCCAGGTCATTTCTCCTATTATTCACAGAAAACAGAGAAGTGAAGGCAATTTCGCCTGTTTTGGGAAAGCAGTCGAAGATTGCGATCAATTTTCATGCAAATATAAGAGATGGTGCTTAGTGGGTCATGAATCCGGGCGAGTAGGAAGTAGATAGAGCCATCTCGAATCCATCAGAGTCGATCTAGAGATCATCCTTTGATTTCGTTTCACCTTGGGCCGGCCTTGTAAAGATGATCTTAAATTGATCTTCAGAACCCACAAAACAAATACGACACTCCTTTCCGCCCTGGTCACTCTTCTCTTCCTCGGGACTCGTTTCGCATTCACTCTCATCGCTTGGAAAGGATTGCAAACAAACCTCAAAACCGGCCTGCTTGTATACCTCAACCGCTTCGCTCAGACGGGGTTCGTCGGTCACAAACCGTCTGGTCCAGCCTTCTTTCTCCAGGGTTGTTATCCTTGATTTCTTTTCGTTCATATTGGCTTAGTCTTCTACGAGAAAGAGTATTCTCTTTCCAAGGTATGCGGATAGACTGTCGTATTCATGATGCCCGGTATCGGGAAATGGAGGAAGGTATTTGAATGTGATTTTAAGGAAGTTCTTTGTTTTTTCATGAGGATATGATTTTTCTAGGTTTGTTGTCATTTTTTCAAGCTTGGATAAGTTATGAATCGGGTCATCCCCAAAACTCAGAAGGAGGTCTCTTAATCCTCTCACCGCATCATCACCAGAAGAGGTTCTCTTTATCTCAAATAGGTCTTCAAGAGGAAGATGAGAGAAATCGGGACATTTAAATTGAAGGCTTGATATTCCGTCAACCTGACTTTCATTCCCCTGTTTTTTCCACAGTTCTTCCGCGTAATCCATGAAATGCCGATTAAAAGTGAGGAGTAAATCGTCTTCTCCTATATGTACACCAAAGAGAGCGAACCAAGCTTCAAAGATGTGTCTCATATGTTGCTCCGGCATGAAGAAATCGGATTCGAAAGAAGGAAGATCTTCCACAGGATTTTGTATGTCATCGGATTCTTCGATAATTCCTTTGAATAGGATACCTTTCTCCTTTAGGGATGTGAGTATTTTGTCCGCCTCTCGTCGTTGTTTTTCCATATCTTGAGCAAGGTGGAGGATAAGATGATATCGCAAGGTTTGATAGGCGAGGCTATTCCCTCTCTCCCCGTTTCGAATCATCCGTCTGATTTCCCAAGTTGTATTCTCAGCGATCCCTGCCGTTTGACCGGCTCTCAGGAACTCAGTGTAGCCTTTGTCTTGATTATCGTGAATCCAGCGCGAGTATTCAAGTAAGAGAGTCTTAAAATTCTCCTCCGGTTTCATCTCTTTCAGCGGATACTTGATATCAATTGTATTTCTGTCGACGTTTAAGGATTCAAGAGATGGAGGCTCCATAAACCATGGGCAAAACAGACGAAGAGGGCCGAACAAGGATAGTATCTTCTTGATTTCAGCTCCAGAGAAGTGAGAATAGGGGAACAGGGCCGCAGGCAGTCCTACAATCATTTTGGGGGTATTCATCGATGATTAATAATCAAACTGTCGAGTTATAAGATCGTCATACGATCTCATAGTTCGACAGTTTTACCAAAACAAAAATTGATGTCTATTTTTTCTTTCTTTTCTTTTGCGCTTTAGGAGTTTGTTTTTCCAGAAGGGCAAGCACTTCCTTTTTCCCTGTGCCACGAATAGCAGCGAGGGCTTCCACTTGTTGTGCGCGGGGACGCACGGCTTCATTTTCCCATTTATAAACCGTCTGGCCCGTCACACCGATGAGTTTTCCATAAGCAGATGCGGAAAGTCCCAAACGATTACGATGTGAACGAAGTCCTTTGGCTGAGAACCTTGGGTTTTTTTTGACTGTTGAAGGAGCGATTGACGAGGGTTGTTTTAATGCCTGTTTCTCCAGGGCGGTGACTTCGCGTTGCAGGTCGGATACCCGTTTCTTCAACATGGCGATGGTCTTTCGTTGTTGGGCAGATGCCTTTTTCAGAGCCTCGGTTTGCCGCCGGACTTCCTTGCGGGCCAAGCGAGTGATTTCCTCTTTCAGTATTGCTGCGATGTTAGCCATTCTTTCCTCCTATCATAGGTATTAAAACAGACAATCCGAGACTATTGAAAAACGCCCCCTTTTGCCCAATCTTCCGCCGTCGCCAAGGCTATGGCGGGACAAGCGGCGTCAGGCTTAAATTCTAATCCTCGAAATACTCAAGGTATTCCTGGCTGTCCCGATGAAAATCGGGAGGATTAGAATTCTCGCCTTCCTTGACCTTGAACAAAATTGAGCATTTTTCAAATGTCTCATCCATGATTGTCTAAAATCTGTTGTTTGTGCAAACAGCATAATAACTATAATGCAAATTCTGATATTTAACAAGTATTATATGTCAATGTTTTTTGTTTGCCTTAAAACAGCCTAACCTCTTGAACTCAGCGAAGCATCAATTACAGGCCCATCCGATTAATAATCACGTTATTATATGCGGTTAGAACTCATCAATAATTTCTTCGTATACGGGAATATCTTTTTGTATTTCGTACTTATTAGTAGGATGAAAGGGCATCAGTCTTTGTAGATCGCGCTCTTTTCAAAAAGAGGCGAACTTGACACTCAGAATTCTTGACCATATATTGTAGATTAGAGGTATATGAGTTCAGATTCAAAAGTAATCTTCTCCGAAAATGGCGCTGAACTCAGGAATTTTAAAACTTATATGGCAATCGGTATTCCAATTGATTGAACGAACATATCAAATCAAGGATTAATACCTAACAAACACCGTTCTTTTTTTTAGCAGCAATGATTGAAGATCTCCGCAGCAATCTGCAGCAGGGAATCTCTCAAATGTAGAGAAGCTGTCATATTGTAATTCGCACACTCCATTATATCCCTTAGGATGCGCAAAGCTTAATTGAACAGGGCGGGCCGTGCGTTTTTACTGAATGTCAACTAAAGGAGTCTTTCTTGTTTAGATTGATCAGGTCAGGGATTGACTATGATTACCCTCCCTATCGCCCTCCGAGTGAGGCGCAGAGCCTCTTGGTGAGAATCACGCGCGGATGCCCTTGGAATCGATGTACGTTTTGCTCCATGTATAAAGATGTGCGTTTTGAGAAACGCCCTTTGAAGGAAATTTTCCAAGACATTGAGACGGCTCATCGGATCTACGGCTCTCAACCCCGGACTATCTTCATCGGAGACTCCAACAGTCTTGTTTTAGACCCCCGACTTCTAGAAGAAATCCTCAGAGAACTTTATCGACATTTTCCTTCTGTCGAGCGAGTGACAAGCTACGCCCGCGCAAGGACTCTTAGCGACAAATCCATTGATGATCTTCGGCTCATTAGACAGGCCGGACTTACCCGGTTGCACATTGGCCTGGAAACGGGAGACCCGCAATTGCTCAAGAAAATCAGGAAGGGCGTAACCTCTGAACAGATGGTGAAGGGCGCAATGCGAGCGAAAGAGGCCGGTTTTGAGGTGAGTCTCTATGTACTAGCAGGAGTCGGTGGACAAACAGATTGGCGACAACACGCCGAGGGAACCGCAAATGTATTGAACGACGTAGATCCCCATTTTATTCGTATTCGGACTTACGTTCCAACCCCCCATACTCCTCTTTGGGATAGAATCCAGGAGGGTTCTTTTGAACTAGCCTCGCCGGAAACCGTGCTTCGAGAACAGAGCCGCCTGATACAACGGTTGCAGGTTTCATCTCGATATTTGAGTGATCATATCTCCAACTATGCCCCCGTGTATGGAAAACTCCCCGAAGATAGGGCTGAAATGCTCCGAACCATAGATTCCGCGCTCGAAATGCTCAAAAAAGACTCCTCCTATCGTAACTCCCTGGTGATGAAGCGAAATTTGACAAGCCTCTAGCGTTGACGGCTTTGTATCATGTCCAACTGCCGTTTGACAGGCTCACGGCCCTGCTCTCGCACAAGAGGCCTAATTCATAGGTAATACTCCGTTTTTATCTGTTTTCACCTTTTTCCGGTTTCTCTTTCTTGACTATCCATGACATTTAGATTAGAAGGATATGTTCAACCTATGCAAATAACTGGATAATGCACGATTTCCAAGTAGATGGCCTTCTGTCGCCCGAAAAGCTCTAAAACGGCATGAAGATGTCTATTCAGAAGAGGAATGGACTCACCAGGTTCATTGGGATGGATTCCCCTTGGCCCATTACTTCGGGAACAGAGGATACGGCATCGTTCATACTCATTATGGAAAAAACAAACCCAGTCATTGAAGAAAGAAGGAAGAAGGCTGAGACCCTGAAATCCATGGGAATTTATCTACACCCCGCAGGGTTTAAGTGCGATATGACCGCATCCGAGGCAATGAGACACTTCGGTCATCTGGATTCGGCGGCCCTGGAAAAGGAAAACAGGGTGTTTTCCATGGCAGGGAGGATTATGGCTATCCGTAATTTTGGAAAAGCCTCTTTTATCCATATCAAAGACCGTTCCGGTCTTCTTCAGGCCTATATTCAGAAAGATAAGGTTGGTGAAGAAGCTTATACGACCTTTAAGTATTTGGATATAGGTGACTTTATCGGCATTAAAGGAACCTTTTTTAGGACGCGAACCAATGAGTTGACTATTCTTGCCAATCATATCACCTTGCTCTCAAAATCCATGAGACCCCTGCCTGAGAAATGGCATGGACTGGCGGATGTGGAAACAAGATACCGGCAACGTTATTTAGATCTGATTGCGAACGACCATGTCAAAGAGGTTTTTGTTCTGCGGAACCGAATTATTCAGTCCATCAGGGATTTTTTTATCCAGAGAGAATTTCTAGAGGTTGAGACACCCATGATGCAGCCTATAGCCGGGGGCGCTGCGGCAAAACCCTTTAAGACATTCCATAACGCGTTGGGTATGGATCTCTATCTGAGGATCGCACCTGAACTCTATTTGAAAAGGCTTGTGGTTGGAGGCCTTGAGCGGGTTTTTGAAATTAACCGCAATTTCAGGAATGAGGGAATCTCTGTTCAACACAATCCCGAATTCACTATGCTTGAATTCTATATGAGCTACTCGACATACGAAGACCTCATGACCCTGACGGAGACCTTATTCAATCATATCGCACAAAAGGTTCTTGGAACCAGCACCATTGAATATCAAGGAGCCGGAATAGACTTTGCGACCCCCTGGAAGAGGATGACCCTATTCGATTCCTTAAGGGAGATCGCCGGCGTCAAAGAAGAGGTCTTGAATGATATCCGCTCGGCTGTCAAATTTGCTGAATCCCACGATATTGCCCTATCCAAAATGGACAAACTGGGAAAAGTGCTGACGAAGATTTTTGATGAAATGGTTGAGCCTAAACTCATACAGCCCACTTTTATCATGGGCTATCCTATCGATGTCTCTCCTCTGTCCCGCAGAAACGATGAGAACCCGGATATGGCCGATAGATTCGAGCTCTTCATTACAGGGAGGGAGATGGCCAACGGATTTACGGAATTAAACGACCCGGATGACCAGCGCACGAGATTCGAGGAACAGGTCTCTCTTCGAGAAGCAGGAGATGATGAAGCTCAATTCATGGATGAAGATTACTTAAGGGCCCTAGAGCATGGTCTTCCTCCCACAGCCGGAGAAGGTATCGGTATAGACAGGATAGCCATGCTTTTTACGGATTCACCTTCTATTAGGGACGTTATATTCTTTCCTCAAATGAGACCCAGAGGAGAGAGTGGTACGGAGTGAACTCTGGATGTTTTTTGAACTATTTATGGGGATAAGGTATCTAAAGGCAAAACGGAAACAGACGTCCATATCCGTGATGACGCTCATTACAGTCGTGGGGATCATGACGGGTGTCATGGCCCTCATTATTGTGTTGTCAGTGATGAACGGCTTTAGGAATGACTTGATGTCCAAAATCCTGGGAGTGAATCCACATATCCTGGTGCGGAGCTATGGTGGAAGTTTTGATGAGTATGATGGGCTTTCGAAAAAAATCGATGGGATAAAAGGTGTTCAGGCGACCACGCCCTATATCTACAGTGAAGTCTTAGTGAGAAATGCGTATAATGCTTCTTCTGGCGCCCTTTTGAGAGGAATCGATACTCGGAGTGTTGAAAAGGTAATCGATATCGGCCCCATGATAAAGGAGGGTTCCCTTTCTTCCCTTGATGAAAAGCACGAGGAACTGCCTGCAATGATCGTGGGGGTCGAACTGGCCAGACAGATGGGCGTAGGGCCGGGTGATATATTGACCGTCACTTCCCCACAGGGAAGATTAACCCCTTTGGGAAGGATTCCCTCTAATAGAGACTACAGGGTGACGGCACTGTTTAGTTCGGGAATGTACCAATTTGATGCAAGTCTTGTGTTCGCGTCTCTCACGGAACTCCAAGACTTCTTGGAGTTGGGAGATCGGGTCCACGGTATTGAAGTCAAGGTGACGGATGCGTACAAATCGGATTCTATTGGAGAGGCAATTCAAGAAGAACTAGGCTATGGGTACTGGGTACAAGACTGGAAAGCGACAAACAGAAGTCTTTTTTCTGCCATTGAGCTGGAAAAGTTGACCATGTTCATCATTCTAACGTTGATTGTGTTGGTGGGGGCGTTGAATATCATCAGCACACTGGTTACGGGTGTTGTGGAAAAGACCAGGGATGTGGCTATTCTCAGGGCCATGGGGGCCACATCCAGGGGCATTATGAGGATCTTTATGCTTCAAGGGCTGCTTTTAGGTATTGTAGGCACGGCCGCAGGTCTTATCTCCGGGCGGGGAATATGTTACCTGCTTGAAAGATACATACATATTCCGATGCCCACAGACTATTATGGACTTTCCACTTTGCCTGTAAGCGTGGAAAGAATGGATGTGCTGTTGGTGGCCGTGGCCGCTGTTATCATATCCTTTCTGGCCACCCTATATCCAGCTTGGCATGCCTCCAGACTGAATCCTGTTGAGGCCCTGAGGTATGAGTAGGCAAATGATTTTTCACTCTGCATTGCCTTCGCGGATATACTTTTGCGTTGGGAGAGTCAATTGCTTGAACTGAATGATATTCATAAGTCATTTACCCTTAACCAGCATCTTATAGAGGTACTAAAAGGAATTGACCTTAATGTGAAACCGGCGGATAGCATTTCGGTCATGGGCGCCTCCGGTGTGGGCAAATCTACCTTGCTCAATGTTATGGCTACACTTGAGCCTCCCACTAAGGGCACGGTCCGATTCGACAATCAAGATGTCAGCGAACTGGATGGATGGGCCCTATGCGAATTGAGGAATAGAGAGATCGGCCTCGTGTTCCAATTCCATCACCTGCTTCCGGAGTTCAATGCCCTGGAGAACACATTGATACCCGCTCTTATCGCACGAAAAAAGAAGAAAGAGGCCGCGCAAAAAGCAGAAGAGATACTGATCAAGGTCGGGCTTGAGCAAAGGATGAAACACCGGATAGGGGAGTTGTCCGGGGGCGAACAGCAGAGAGTGGCCATAGCCAGGGCATTGATCATGGCGCCAAGACTTTTGTTGGCTGATGAGCCTACGGGAAATCTTGATAGAAATACCGGGGAAGGAATTATGGACCTGTTACTTCGCCTTAATGAAAAGGAGGGATTAGCCCTCGTTGTGGCAACGCACAATCAGCAATTGGCGGAGAGGATGTCTCATCAGTTGGAAATCATTGATGGGCGGATTTTGAGAAGAGTATGAAGAAATCAACGCAGGATGATATGCAAATAGCTATTCCATGGATAAGGCTTTCTAAGATTATAGCGGTCTCGATAC
>CAZFMX010000092.1:0-11328 GCA_964520425.1 uncultured Desulfobacteraceae bacterium | reverse complement strand
ACGGTGTTTGGCGTGCCCCATTTCGTGGGCTGCCACAGCCTTGAGTTCTTCCTGAGATAGGATCCCCATAAGCTTATCTGTAATGAGTATATATCGATATCTTGGGATAATCCCCATAATGGCGGCTGTCATCAACCGACCTTCAAAGATAGGCCAGCTTAAGATATTGCGATATCGCAGTCCCTTTTCTTGAAGAAACTCCTTCAGATCATTAATACGATACGAAGACGCGAAAGGGCGACACCCCCACCAATAGCGAACCAGTTCCGGCAGAAAAACCATCAGGATTATCAAAAAGACAGCAAAAAAAACGAACAGTCCTATGGGGCTGTTAAGGAGACTTTCAGGTCCTCCCCAAGGTGTAAATGCCAGCAGGTCAAAAGAGAAGGTGAGTAAGAGCCACGGGAAAAGGATGGGCATATTAAGCCTGAAATGTGATAGGACGAATGATCTTCTTGAGATTTTATCCTGAAATATGACTTCGTATGCAGAGTGGCAAATAAACCAGATGGTAAACAGATAGAGGAAAAAGATTGAAATCCCCAATAAACCTTCCAACACTGAGAAATACTCCAATCCAGGAATGGTTCGAAGCCAAGCCTTGAGGGAGAGGACGTGAACATCCACTGCAAAAAGAAAGATTGCCAGGACGGAGGTTCGGAAAACCAGTCGTTGATACCCACTCGTCAGGCGCCCATCATTCCCATCGTTTTTTCTAACGCGCTCTAATAGACGATGAACACCCAGGCGGCAGTATGCCACAAAGGCCAACCAGGTAATAAAGATCATTCCAAGAGTATAGGATAAAGAAGTCTCCGGAGGATTGCTCGGATAGTCGATATCGATGTGATAGATAAGGAGAACAATGATGAAGTATACGATATTGTTAAACATGGATAATACACTGACCAGGGCTAGCCGTCTCTCCAGGCCAAATCAAGAGATGTCCAAGCCCCCTACTTGGCAGAACTCGCCCCTCCTTTAATGAAATCGAGTTTCCCTTCTCCAGGAGGCATGGTGGAGTCACCCTGAATCACGATATCCACTCCATATCGATCTTCGAGATCTGTCAGTTCCTTCCTTTTGCGATTCTGCAGATAGTTCGCGACATCTACGGAGAGGATCCCGTTTACTTGCGTCACACCTCCTTTGACGAGTCCCATCCAGATACGGCGCACATGAGATACAGCGGCTGATTCCACGGATATGACTGTTCCCCGCCCCTGACAATAATGACACATCTGATAGCTCCTCGATTCAATAGAAGGGCTCAATCTCTCTCTGGACAGTTCAAGGAGACCGAATTTGGATATGTTTGACGTATCGGTTTTGGCGCGGTCCTTCTTGAGTTCTTCACGAAGAGCCTTCTCCACGTCCCTGTTATGCTTTCGGTCTTTCATATCAATAAAATCAATAACGACCAGTCCCCCAAGATCCCTCAAGCGAAGCTGTCTCGCGATCTCTCTGGCCGCTTCGAGATTGGTCTCATAGGCCATGGTCTCGATATTCTTTCCGATCTTCCCCCGCCCTGAATTGACATCAATAGATATCAATGCCTCCGTGGCATCGAGGACAATGGAGCCGCCTGATTTCAAATAGACTTGGTCGCGATAGATACTCTCTATCTCTTTCTCAATATTATACTGATCAAAAATTGGACGTTTCTTCTCGTAAAGCTTCACCTTTCTTTGGTGTCTGGGAGAGATAACCTTCATATACGCCTTAGCCTGATTAAAGGTATCCTTGTTATCAACAAGGATCTCAGAGACATCACTATTAAAATAATCCCTGAGGGTTCGAAGGCAGATATCCTGCTCTTTATGAAGAAGTGAAAAAGGAGCGGCCCTTTTCACTCTTCTTCTGATATCACCCCACATCCTCAGAAGACGATTCAAATCCCTGGAGAGCTCTCTCTTGTTCTGTCCTACAGCCACGGTCCTTACGATGTATCCAATCTCTTCCGGGAGTGTTAGCTTTCCCATGATGGTCTTCAGTCTCTGTCTCTCCTCTTCATCCTCTATTTTCCTGGATACACCTTTTATAGTACGGCCCGGAGTGAGAACAAGATATCGCCCGGCAAAAGATAGATAGGTGGTCAAATGGGCTCCTTTACGTCCAGGCATCTCTTTTGACACCTGGATAAGGAGTTCCTGCCCTTTCTTAATGATTTTATCAAGGGGCGGCGCTTTCTTTTCGCGACTACTCAGACCCTCTGTCCGATAGTATTCGGGATGTATTTCATCCCCAGGTAGAAAGCCGTTCTTCTCTGATCCGTAATTCACAAAACATGCATGGAGTCTCTTGTCTACCCCTACTACAACACCTTTATAAACGTTTCCCTTCTTTTGCTCGACTGTGGAGGTCTCTATATGAAAGCCATCCAACTCGCCGTCCTTGACAATGGCGATTCTATATTCCTCCAGGTCCGTAGCATTGATAAGCATTTTAGTTGTCATTGTTTTTCTAAATTTACCCTTCCATTACGTTCGAAATGTTGTTTCACCTGATACATAAAGGTCCGGACAGCCGCTTCCCTGCCGGGCTGAAAAGTCCCGTCATAGGGGGTATCCAGATATGGGACCTTCATTCGGTTCATGATAGGACGGACGATGGATGAAGTGATGGTACTCGGCATACAGGTAAAGGGATATACATTGACGATGCCGTTATATCCTTCTTTCACATACGCCATGATACCCGGTATACTTAAACAGGTCTCTGTGCCCACTTCAAAGGAGAAAAGATCCTCTTCCTCGAGAATCTTCTCCAAGTGTCCGACTCTGTGGTCACCGGCAATGGGCATGATCTTTTTCGCCCGGTCATAAACCTGATCCTGTTTTCTCTGTTGATACCACAATTCCACACCGTGTTTGATCATTGCTTTGACGTACGTTTTTGTCCCGCTAAAATGGAATTGTTTCAGGCTAAGTGTCAGTCCCCTCTTTGCCTCCCTTAGTCTATCATAAGTTGTGTAGTTGAACCACTCAGCGATAGAGGCATTGACCACCTCACCCCCATATTTTTCCAGAAGTCGAATGACGTCCTGGTTTGATTGAAAATGACTTCTCAAGTAGATTTCCCCTACAATTCCGATCAGGGGTTTGGGGGGGATACTCGAATCAATGATGGATTTTGCTTCCTCAATGACTCCCTCCAGATGATCAAGGATGCGATTAAAGTCCTTCCTTGCCCCGTATTTCTCAAAGCTGGCGGCCATGTCGTGCATGGACCGTTCCACAAAGTCATCCGTAATCCCCTCTTCTTTTTCATAGGGCCGTACTCTCCACAAGAGTCTGTCTATGACATCTCCCACAACAAGCGCGAAATAGCACACTATTCGCAAGTCTGTCTCTTGCGCCTTTTCAAGCATTCCATCCAAAGCATAGGCGTCGCGGGCATTGCTCGTACCGATCTTCACATCTTTGAAATCCGGAAAGGAATCCAAGATGATTCTCTGGTATTTGTTATACATCCCGAAACGGCACGGCCCCTCGGCTGTAGGCATGAAGACCACATAGTCCTCAGGATGGAAGCCTTCGCCAAGGTTTTCCTTTTCTTCTTTCAGAGCATAGAGGATATCTCCAGTGGTAACCTGACAGGGATAACACTCCTTACCCGAGGTGAATTGCTTGCCAAGATTCATCCCCTTATACGTGTCCATAACCCGAGTGTTGATCCCAAAGCTTCTGAAGGCTCCGGCAATGAGATAGTTTCCCCTCCTGGACATCTCGGGCAGGAGAACGATCTTGTCCCGAACGCTGAATCGTCCCACGCCGACAGAAAGGGTACTGAACACCCGCCTGTTTTCATTTACATCTATATCCATTTCAGCATCCATTGGGACTCCATCACTTGAGACCTGGCTCGCTCCGCTTCACAGGCGATATAATGAAATACTGTTCTTCGCAGTCTCACAGGACGTTTGGTGGCACGGAAATTAAAATCTTCGCCATATTAGTTAGTGTCCATTCAGAAACAAAATTCGGGCACAAGCTCGTTTCCATTTCAGAAATGGATGATTTTTCACAAGTTCAAGGAAATCAAGGGATTGTGCGGAGGCGTGCATATGGTACGTCGCACAAGCAATCCCGTGGTTTGACGAAGAAATTGCGAAAAAGGGCCATTTCTGGATGGAAACTAGTTAGACACCGTCAAATCCATGGAACACTCCGTTTCCAGCTTCTTCATCGCGTTTTCTATAACATTCTTGTAGGCTTCGAGCCTTGTCATCACCCCAGCCACAGCACTGTGTTCATCTAGTTCTAAGATGAGATAGGGTTTATCTCCCATGATATGTCGGTAAAAATGCTCTACAAATGAGTCAGCACCGCAGCTGAAATTGGTGATATGCAGTCCAAAAGCATAGGGATGATCCTTGATAAACCTTGCCGCCCTCAGGATTTGGGCACCGAGCCCCCAATACATGGTTAAAAAGTCAGAGAAATCTACCGCTCGGACATCTATGAAATCCATGGGCACCCCTTGCACGCCAATCTTGGACATATTCTGACCCAGCCTGAGATTCAACCTTTGATCGAAAAGGTTATAGGGCCTCCCCGTCACCACCACCAGGGGTTTGTCCGGCGGGTGTGTCGCAACGATCTCCTTTCCCCTTTCATACATCGCTCGAACAAACCCATCTTGCCTTTCAAGTGCATATTCTAAGGCTCTTTTGATCTCGGATCTACTCTTACCCAGCTTTTTCGAGAGATACTCACTCAATTCCATGGCCAGTGTGGAGAGGTTGTGCTTTAGGTGTACGATCGGGCTTAAGACAGTTTCCCAATCCAATTCAAGGGCTATTCGAAGCATGTAAGGGTTGGCCGAAACAAGAGGACAATAAAAACCCTTTTCGGATTCCTCGGGTGTTTGCATATTGATCATGCTGGGCAGGAAAAGATATCTGGTTTTCCCCGCAAGCGCCTTCACGTGACCATGGGATACTTTGATGGGGAAACAAGTCTCTGAGGTCATGGTTTCAATCCCGGCGCTGGCTATCCGGTTGTTCGTAGGCGGGGTGAAGACTACCCTGTATCCAAGCCTATCGAAGAAGTGAACCCACAAGACACCGGTTTGCAGCACGTAGAGGCTTCGCTGCATGCCGATGGTCGGCCGTCCGTTTACCTCCATCATGGGTTCATCCTTAAGTTCCTCATACGCACCGGCTAAATGGGACTCCCATATCTTTTCCCGCAGCAGAAAGTAGTCCTCCTTCCTCCCTCCTTTGACCATGACAGCTTCGTATCGTCCGCACTCCCCTCCCCAAACGCTCTTTCGGCCATCGAATTCATATATCTTGAGCTTACATTGATTGTGGCAATTTGGGTCCGCACGGCAAACCTTCTCGGTATATTTCATCCGATCGTTTATGGCATTTTGCAACCCTCTGAATCTACTTGTGGTTGTCTTCTCCGCAACGAGCTTTTCCCGAAGGCTGATAGCAGCTCCAAAGGCACCAAGCACTTCTCTGTGTTTTGGAACCACGAGGCCGGCCTCCAGGACATTCTCAAAGGCTGCCACAACTCCTTTGTTCAAGGAGGGACCACCCAAAAACATCACCCTCTCACCAATCTTCCTCTTCCCCACAACCCGGTTTAGATAGTTATAGACAACGGCATAACATAGACCTGCGATGAGATCATCCCTAGGGATTCCTTTTTGAAGATAGGAGACAAGGTCCGACTCCATAAACACGGTGCATCTCTCGGCGAGCTTCACCGGGGTATTTGAAGACATGGCTATCTCTTCAAACTCGCCAACAATGTTGATGCCATACTTGTTTGCAAGTTCATGCAAAAAACTGCCCGTACCCGCAGCGCAAACTTTGTTCATATCGAAATCAAGGGGATAGGTATTGACTAAGTGGATGTATTTTGAGTCCTGCCCCCCGATCTCAAATATGGTATCCACGGTAGGGTCTATCTCCACTGCGCCTCTGGCATGGGCCGTGATCTCATCGATAATGAGGTCTGCATTGAGGAAATCTCCCACCACATTCCTTCCTGAACCCGTTGTGGCCGTCCCCATAATTTCGATTTTGTCTCCCATTTCATCGCGGATGGTTTTCAAAAGTGTCTGGGTGACCTCAATGGGTTTTCCTTTGGTGTGCACATAGCTTTTATGAATGATCTCAAAATTTTCATTGATCAAGGCGTATTTGGTGGTAGTCGATCCCACATCAATCCCAAGATAGACTTTCTCTTTCTTGGGGAAAAACCACTTTCTTACTTCATTGTCTTCTGGAAATTCCGTTCTTTTCAACTCAAGTTTTGGGGCCGCGGAAAAATCAGAGATGCATCCGTCTTCGGTCCCCTTGCTTCTCTGAAGGTCTACTCGGTTTTGCACACCCAAATCCATGGCCTGCAATGCCGCGCCAATGGCGCCTACCAAGGTATTATGTTCCGGCACAACCACATCAGGGAAATAGGCCCGAAAGGCACGCACCTGGAGTTGATTCAGGGAAACCCCGCCGATAAACAAAATGGGATCTTCCAGAATCCGATTGCAGACAATAGTGCTCAGATAGTTTCTGGCGTTTCCCACATGAAGCCCATAAATAATGTCCTCGAGTTTTTCTCCTTTATTCTGCAGATGGATCATATCCGACTTGGTAAAGACCGTACACCGGCAGGCCACATCGGCCGGTTTTTCACTGGAAAGACCGAGTAGGATAAAATCAGTCAATATCCTGTCGGTCTGGTCCTGGGTAATCGTCGTCTCTTTGCTGTAAAGGGAGGTGGCTAAACGCTGAGCTTGTTGGTCGATAAAGGATCCCGTGCCGGACGCACACGGGCCGTTGGTATTGAAGTGTTCCAGTTCCCAGTTGTCCCCTTCGTGGTTGACCTGAAAGAGGGCGATATCCTGCCCTCCCATGCTGATGATCGTTCTTGCATCGGGTTTTATGAACAAAGCACCTGTTACTTCACAGATAGTCTCGAATTCGTAAAAGCAACCGACCTTCTCGGCAATCTTCTTCCCGTGATTTCCCGTAAAACCGGTCGAATTTATCTGATCTTTCCCGAATTTCCGATACACCCCCTCGACAAGCCCCAGGACCTCTTCTTCCACTTTACCCAAATGACGCCTGTAAGGCTCGGCATGAACGATTTCTCTATCCTGGTTGATGACAACGCAGTTCAAACTTACAGACCCTGCGTCGATGCCCATATAATAACGATCTGAGTTCCTGCCAATCTTCACTTCACCCATGTCTATCTTCCTCCACTGAAACAACGGGATGTCAATGAGATAATATTAAGAAGCCCAGTTCATTCCATGTAATAGATTTCACCTTCATGTTCTTGTTGACGAAGAGCCCCTTTAATGAATAAACCCTTGACGAGGCTTTCCGCTTCCGCCAAAGGAATACCACACACATTCGCCACGTCCCTGGCCCTTACCGGTCTTCTTTTCGCCATCTCCAGGATCGCGGTGAATACGGTATTCTCTTCCCCTCTTATATGCTTCGAGGGGGTTTGAGCTATGATTTCCGCCTTTTCTCCAAATAGACTCTTTATATCTTCTAACCTTTTAGTGTCAAGAGGTATGGCCCTTGGGTCCGATGGCGGGCGGACCACAGTGTTCAACTGAATCTTGTCGGGAGAGATTTGGTCGATCATTCTCCTAAGCCCCTCCAACTCTTTTTCGCTATCATTGAACCCGGCAATAAGGACCACCTCCAAAAACAGGTTCCCTCTATAGCTCCGACGCAGAGACTTCAATCCTTCAAAAATGGTGTTTAGGTCCAGATCTGTATGGGGTTCATGAATCAATTGGAATGTCTCATCGTAAGCCGTGGTCAAAGTCGGCATAATGATATCTGCCCCGGAAATACGGTGTCTGACGTCTTCTCGCCACAAGAGGGACCCATTGGTCAAAATCACCGTCTTGGTGTCTGTCCTTTCTTTTACAAAGGAAAGCACCCGATCTATGTCGGAAGAGAGAGTGGGTTCACCGGATCCTGAAAAAGTAATGGCGTCCGGACTGCAGATTTCAAGTTTCCTACCCAGTTCCTCAAGGACCTCTGTCAGTGGAAAAAAGGATTCGATCTTCAAACTCTGACGGGTCGTCCTTCCCACCTGACAGTACAAACAATTGTAGGTACAGGTCTTAAGGGGTATCAGATCAACACCGAGCGAAAATCCTAATCGTCGTGACGGGACCGGGCCGAAAACATGTGCCAAAGTAACTATCCTCCGTCAAATAAGTAATCCCTTGCTAAACATATCTAAGATCTGTTTCGAGCTTAATCAGTGATGACAGTGTTCAGCGTTTAGGAAAAAATCTTGTGCCCTGCCCTTGCTTCCCCTGAACGCTGAACTCTGAACGCTGAACTCTAAAACCAGCCATACGATAGGGACCTAAAGATTGAACTGCCTGTAATCGTATTCCATTCACTTTGCCCAGTTCAATGTGCCTCATCCCAGTTGTCCCCGATATTAATATCAACCCTAAGGGGCACATCAAGCGGATGAACCCCTTCCATTTCTTCCTTCACCATGGATTGAACGAGATCCACTTCACTAATGGGCACCTCAAAGAGGAGTTCATCATGGACTTGGAGGACCATCCTACTCCTGAGATTCTCCCGTTTCAGTCTGCTATGAATATTGATCATCGCCATTTTTATCAAATCTGCCGCCGTGCCCTGAATGGGTGTATTGATGGCCATACGCTCAGCCTCTGCGCGGATTCTCTGCTGCGTATGATGAATGTCAGGCAGATATCTTCTCCTGTTGAAAAGGGTGGTCACATACCCCTTCTCTCGAGCCATGGCAATCATCTCTTCTCTGTATCGGACCACTCCCTGGTATCTGTTATAATAGGCATCAATGTAATCCTTTGCCGTTTTGTGGTCTATCCCTAGTTCTTCACTTAGTCTTTGGGAGCCCATACCATAGATAATCCCGAAATTGATGGCCTTGGCAACGCGTCTCATATCTCCAGTCACCAGGCCTCTTGCCACACCCATTATTTCCGAGGCCGTGGCCGCATGGATATCCTCATCTCTCTCGAATGCCTGTATAAAGGATAGATCTCTTGAATAATGCGCAAAGACCCGTAGCTCCACCTGACTATAATCGGCCGATATTAGTTTGTGCCCCTCTTCAGCCACAAAACCCTTTCGAATCTCTCTTCCCTCCTCTCCCCTTATGGGGATATTTTGAAGATTTGGGTTACTGCTGCTCAGGCGGCCCGTCGCCGTGACCGTTTGGTTGAAGGATGTGTGTATTCTGCCGGTGGACGAATTGACTATTTTGACCAGGGCATCCAGATAGGTCGATTTCAATTTGCTGAGAGTCCTGTAGCGGAGCAGAAGCCTGGGTGTCTTGTGGGGCAATGAACAGAGTTTCTTCAAGACCTTCACGTCTGTGGAGTAATTCTTGGTCTTTCTTGTCTTCCTCTGCACAGGAAGCTGAAGTTTTTCAAAGAGGACGTGGCCCAATTGCCGTGGAGAGTTGATGTTAAACGTCATGCCTACTTCTTTGAAAATCTCTCTCTCTACCTCTTGGAGCTGCTCGGCAAATTGCCCTGACATCTCTTCAAAAAAAGCCGAATCGATCTTTATACCCGCAAACTCCATATCCATAAGCACAGGCAGGAGTCTCATTTCCATACGATAGAAAAGATCCTGATTCATGTCAGAAAGAAGTCTTTTATCCAAGACAGTCATTAACCTTAACGTAACGTCCGCATCTTCACAGGAATAGGTCTTCGCCTTCTCCACGTCCACCTCTAAAAAGCCGACCTCTTTCTTGCCCGTCCCCACAAGGTCCCTGTAGCTCATCATTCTGTGGTTGAGATAATGCTGGGCCAAATAGTCCAGATTATGTTGTCGCAAGCTGGGGTTGATGACGTAGGAAGCAATCATGGTATCAAAATGGATACCCAGGAGTTCAATCCCCTGGCGCCTTAATACCAAGGAATCATATTTTATGTTTTGTCCAATCTTGAGGATATTTTCATCTTGAAGAATGTCTTTCAGAAGCCCAAGGGCCTTTGACAATTCCAATTGCTCTGGCGCACCCAGATAATGATGAGTCAAGGGCAGATAAGTCGCCTTGCCTTCTTCATACGAAAAGGATATCCCCACAAGCTCGGCCAGCATTGGATCTTGACTCGTGGTCTCCGTATCCACAGAGACGAGCCCCTTTTGCTTTATTTCCTCTATCAAAGACCGTAGGCCTTCCTCTGACAGGCAAAGGCGATAGTCTGTTGGCGCGGTCCCTGCCCGGGTGGCAAACTGGTCCCATAACCCTTTGAATTCCAATTCACGAAACAATTCCGAAAGCGTTTCGTGATCAGGCTCCCCAAGTCTTAGATTCTCAATCTTATCAGCCATTGGTACAAACTGCTCTATGGTAACCAGTTTCCTACTCATCATCGCATCGGATTGGGAATTCTCGAGGTTTTCTTTGAGTTTCTTTTTCTTAATCTCCTCTAAATGCTCAAATACTCCTTCCAGCGACCCGAACTCCCTGATCAATTCCAAAGCCGTCTTTTCCCCCACCCCGCGTACACCGGGGATATTATCTGACGAGTCTCCTGAAAGGCCCATGAGGTCGATAATCTGCTCCGGTTCCAGAGCATATTCTTCTTTGAAGCTTTCATAATCCGTGACTTTATCCTTCATGGTGTCCCACAGGGAAATCTGGGGGGAAATAAGTTGTCTAAAATCCTTATCCCCTGTCACAATGATAACCCGGAAGCCTTCCCTTTGTCCCTTGCGTGCCAGAGTCCCAATAATATCATCGGCTTCATAACCTTCCTTCTCCAACATCACGATATTGAGACCATGAATGATTCTCTTGATATAGGCAAGTTGCTTCACCAAGTCCTCAGGCATGGGTGGCCTGTTTGCCTTATAATCCTCGTAGATCTCATGTCTGAAGTTGGGGCCTTTGGCATCCAAGATCACGGCAAAATATTTCGGTTTTGCGTCGTCGATGAGTTTTAATATCATTCTCGTAAAGCCGAATATGGCATTCGTGGAAAGACCCTTTGAATTGGAGAGATTCCTTATGGCATGATAGGCTCGATGGATATAAGAGCTGCCGTCCAAGAGGTAAACCGTCTCTCTGTTCTCTCCTACGGAGCCTTTGTTATTCATCATTGCAGATTGGTCATTGTTCATTGGTCACTGATGATTGATGTGCTAGAACTTAGTGTCGTGTCTCAGAATTTTCTTTAATAATAAGTACCTACTGCACCGATTTAAAGGGGCATGGGGGTCTCTTTTAAGTTTCACCACCCAAAAGACGCCTGAGCCCGTAACCGCCCCCAAAGAGGACAACTCCAGTGGACAGGCACAAGGAATGCCCGTCGCTG
>CAZFMX010000091.1:0-11480 GCA_964520425.1 uncultured Desulfobacteraceae bacterium | reverse complement strand
TAATGCGCAAAAGCCTTGTTCGCTTCAGCCATCCGATGCGTGTCTTCCTTCTTCTTGATGGCCGCCCCCCTTTTATTAGCGGCATCCAGCAACTCGCCCGCCAGTTTGGCTGCCATACTCTTTTCACCTCTGGCACTGGCGAAAGAGATGATCCATCTGATGCTCAGGGCCTGGCTTCTGCTGGATCTCACTTCTGTGGGTACTTGGTAGGTAGATCCACCCACACGCCTTGACTTGACCTCCACCGCCGGCTTAACATTTTCCACAGCCCTTTGAAACACACCAAGAGGATCTTCCTTACCCTTCTCCCCGATAATATCGAAGGCGTCATAAAGGACGCTTTGAGCTCTGCTCTTTTTACCTTTCTTCATTAGACAGTGTGTAAAATAGGCAACCAGATGGCTCCCGTATTTCGGATCTGGGGAAGGCTCCCTTTTTGTCACAACTCTTTTTCTCGGCATAAAAAGTTACCTCAAATCCCTTTCGGCTTCTTGGCCCCGTATTTGGAACGCCCCTGCCGTCGATCATCCACACCAGACGTATCCATCGTTCCCCTTATGATATGATATCTTACACCGGGCAAGTCCTTAACACGCCCTCCGCGAATCATGACAACGGAGTGCTCCTGTAGGTTATGCCCAACACCGGGAATATATGAGGTCACTTCGATACCATTTGTTAACCTGACCCTGGCCACTTTTCTTAAGGCTGAGTTGGGTTTCTTTGGTGTAGATGTATAGACCCTAACACAAACGCCTCTCTTTTGTGGACAACCCTGAAGTGCTGGAGTTTTGACCTTTTTTCTGGTTTTTTGACGTCCTTTTCTGACGAGTTGATTAACTGTTGGCATCGCCCATTCTCCCAGGTAGTCCCTTATCCAAATATCGACTCAATAGAGGAAGACCCTTTTGAAAAACTTCAAAAAACATAAACCGATATTTTTATTGTAGCCAAAAGGATTTGTCAACCTCTTTTATAACTTTAATACGAAAAATCTGAAACTTGGCTGTCGATCTCAATGTCCCTGTAATCCCGAACACCCGTACCGGCCGGAACAAGCCGTCCCATAATAACATTCTCCTTTAGCCCTTTAAGATAATCCACCTTCCCGGCCACACTCGCATCGGACAGGATTTTCGTGGTTTCCTGAAAGGAGGCCGCAGATATGAAGCTTTCGGTACTCAGCGAAGCCTTGGTAATTCCGAGAAGCATGGGTTCAGCACTGGCCGGTTTGCCGCCCTGTGAAATGATCGCCTGATTTTCGCTTTCAAACCTCCATCTCTCAACTTGTTCACCTATCAGAAAGCGGGAATCGCCCGCATCAGTCACCATGACCTGTTTCAACATCTGTCTTACAATGACCTCAATGTGTTTGTCATTAATGCCGACTCCCTGAAGCCTATATACCTCTTGGACCTGATCCACCAGGTATTTTGTGAGTTCTTTGGCGCCTCTTATCCTCAGAATATCATGTGGATTGGCAGATCCATCCATCAAGGGTTCCCCTGCCCTGATATAGTCGCCTTCCAGGACGCTTACATGTTTCCCCTTCGTAATATAATAATCCACAGGATCACCTACTTCAGGGGTGATGGTCACCTTCCTCTTACCTTTGACATATTGACCAAAAGACACACTGCCGTCTATTTCGCTCAAGATAGCATTTTCCTTGGGTTTACGTACTTCAAAGAGCTCCGCTATCCTCGGTAGACCTCCGGTAATATCCTTGGTCTTGGTGGTTTCCCTGGGGATCTTTGCCAGAACCGTCCCGGATTCCACCATATCTCCCTCATTGACCATAGTAATCGCCCCGATTGGCAGATGATACCTAGCCTTCCCTTTCGCAGTGCCAGGGATGGACGCAGTCCGATTCTTATCGTCTTTTATGGAGATTCGTGGTCTTGTCTCCAGGTCACGCGATTCGACGATGACCCGGCTAATCTTGCCCGTGACTTTGTCCCGTCTCTCTTGCATGGTCACGCCGTCAATGATGTCTCCAAACTTCACCATACCTGCCACTTCTGTAATAATGGGAATCGTGAAAGGATCCCACTCGGCCAAAACCTGATTGGGCTTTATTCGATCTTTGTCACGAACCTTCAGAATTGCGCCATAAATAATCGGATATCGCTCAATCTCTCTTCCTCCTTGACCAAGAATAGCGATCTCCCCGTTCCGATTCATGATCACTTCATCTCCGTCAACATTCTTGACTGTCTTGAGATCCATAAAACACACCTTGCCTGCATTCCTGGCCTGTAGCGTAGTCTGCTCGACCCTCCTGCTCGCAGTTCCGCCAATATGGAAGGTCCTCATAGTCAACTGGGTCCCAGGTTCCCCAATGGATTGGGCCGCCATAATGCCTATAGCCTCACCAATATTCACCTCATGACCATGTGCAAGGTCTCGTCCATAGCATTTTTTACAGACACCCCGTTGCGTCTGACATGTCAAGACAGATCGAATCCGAACCCTTTCTAGCCCGGCATTTTCTATCTTTTCTACCTTTTCTTCATTGATTTCCTCATTCGCCGCGACTAAAATCTCTCCGGTGATAGGATCAATGATGTCTTGCAGGGCGTTTCTCCCCAAGACCCTGGCCCCAACCCTTTCGATGATTTCTCCACCTTCTGTGAGGGCATTAACCCAGATCCCGTCCATAGTTCCACAATCTTCAGTGGTGATCACGGTGTCTTGGGCCACGTCAACAAGCCTACGCGTTAAATAACCGGAGTTGGCGGTCTTCAGGGCCGTATCGGCCAAACCTTTTCGTGCTCCATGAGTGGAGATGAAATATTGCAGCACGGTGAGACCTTCGCGAAAATTGGAGGTAATGGGCGTTTCAATAATCTCCCCTGAAGGTTTAGCCATCAGCCCCCTCATTCCGGCCAACTGGCGCATTTGGTCCTTGCTACCTCTTGAGCCTGAATCCGACATCATATAAATCGGGTTGAAACTATTGGTGGTAATGGTTTGGCCACTGGGTCCATCAGCCTCTTCAATCGCCATCTCACTCATCATTTCCGAAGAAATCGTTTCGGTTGACTGAGCCCAAATATCAATCACTTTATTGTATTTTTCTCCGTCAGTGATCAGGCCGCCTTTATATTGGTCATCAATCTTCTTGACCTCTCTTTCCGCCCCCTCAATAATCTCCGACTTGCGGGATGGAATAGTCATATCTTTTATAGAAATAGATATTCCCGAGAGCGTCGCATATCGATAACCCAGGTCCTTTAGCCGATCAGATAGGATAACCGTGGCCTTAATCCCCAACCTGCGATATGATTCATTGATGAGCATGCGCAATGTCTTCTTGGTCATTGCCTTGTTGATGAATGAGAAGGGGATCTCTTCCGGAATGACTTCGTAGAGGAGGACACGACCTGTTGTGGTCTCCTCAATCCTTCCTTTTATTCTTGCTTTGATGGCGGAGTGTAGATCCAGTTCTCCTGAATCATAGGCCATCTTCACTTCCTCGGCATCGGCAAAAACTTTTCCCTCCCCTTTACGAAAGGGCCTCTCTCTCGTCATATAGTAGATTCCAAGAACAATATCCTGACTGGGAACGATAATTGGATCACCGTTTGCTGGAGAGAGGATATTGTTTGTAGACATCATGAGTACTCTTGCCTCAATCTGGGCTTCAATGGACAAGGGAACGTGAACAGCCATCTGGTCCCCGTCAAAATCCGCATTAAAGGCCGTGCAAACCAAAGGGTGAAGCTGAATGGCCTTGCCCTCAATAAGGATAGGCTCAAATGCCTGAATGCCCAACCGATGCAGTGTCGGCGCCCTGTTCAAAAGAATGCAATACTCTCTTACTACTTCGTCAAGAGCATCCCAGACCTCGGGGGTTTCCCTTTCCACCATTTTCTTTGCCGACTTAATGGTAGTGGCTAAGCCTTTTTCATCCAATTTATTGTAAATAAAGGGCTTGAAGAGCTCCAAAGCCATCTTCTTGGGGAGTCCGCATTGGTGGAGCCTGAGGTCAGGGCCGACCACTATGACCGATCTTCCCGAATAGTCCACCCGTTTTCCAAGTAAATTCTGTCGAAATCTTCCCTGCTTTCCTTTAAGCATATCACTCAAGGATTTAAAGGGTCTCTTATTTGCACCTGTCACGACCTTCCCACGCCTTCCATTGTCGAACAGGACATCGACGGCTTCTTGGAGCATCCTTTTTTCGTTTCTAACAATGATTTCTGGAGCATTTAATTCTAGAAGCCTTCTTAATCTATTATTTCGATTGATAACCCTGCGGTAGAGGTCATTGAGATCAGAGGTAGCGAACCTGCCCCCATCTAATGGGACAAGAGGTCTGAGATCAGGAGGTAAAACCGGGATAACATTCATGATAGTCCATTCCGGTCTATTCTTGGACTCCCGGAATGCATCTATCACTTTTAGACGTTTGGCAATCTTCTTTCTCTTTGCTTCTGATCGAGTCTCCGTCATCTCCGCCCGTAGGGTTGGGGAGAGTTCGTCAAGGTCCAGTTCCCGCAACATGCTCTGAATAGCTTCAGCACCGATGCCTACTTCAAACCTGTCTCCATAGTCTTCTCTTGCTCGGAGGAGTTGTTCATCCGATAGCAGAGTACCCTTTACAAGGGGCGTATCCTTTGGGTCTGTCACGATGTAGTTCTCAAAGTAGAGCACTCTTTCCAGGTCCTTCAGCCTGAGATCGAGAAGATTCCCTATCTTAGACGGGAGGCACTTCAGAAACCATATATGGGAAACCGGTGCAGCAAGCTCAATATGCCCCATACGCTCGCGACGAACCTTGGACTGAATAACTTCTACCCCACATTTCTCGCAGACAATACCGCGATGCTTCATTCTCTTGTACTTGCCACAGTTACACTCATAATCCTTTATCGGGCCGAATATCTTTGAGCAGAAGAGGCCATCTCTTTCAGGCTTGAATGTTCTGTAGTTTATGGTCTCAGGCTTCTTGACCTCACCAAAAGACCTCTCCCTGATCTTTTCAGGAGACGACAATGAGATCTTCACAGCGTTATAGCTTGAGGGATCTTTAGGCTTGGTAAAAAAATTGTATAGTTCTTCCAATTTGTGCTCCTCCGCCCATTATTTTTGACTTTTGATTGACGATTTTCGATTAAATGTTTTCGATTGATCCGTATTCGCCCATTGAATTAATTACAAATCACAAATCATCAATCGCAAATTATCATGCCTCGGTATCTTCAAAAAGCTGAACCTCAAGCCCAAGACTTTGTAGTTCTTTTATAAGGACCTTGAAAGACTCGGGCAGTCCCGCTTCAAGGACATTGTTACCTTTTACGATACGCTCGTACATACGCGTTCGTCCCGCCACATCGTCGGATTTTACTGTCAAAAACTCTTGAAGCGAATAGGCCGCTCCATATGCTTCCATAGCCCACACTTCCATTTCTCCTAAACGCTGCCCCCCAAATTGCGCCTTCCCACCCAAGGGTTGCTGGGTGACAAGGGAATAGGGGCCTATGGAGCGAGCATGTAGTTTATCATCTACCAAATGATGCAGCTTCATCATATACATAATACCCACAGTGATTTGCTGTTCAAAAGGTTCTCCTGTCCTACCATCATATAGTGTTGTTTGACCATTTATGGGCAACCCAGCTCTTTCGAGGCATTTTTCTATCTCGTCTTCCAATGCGCCATCAAAGACCGGTGTAGCCATATGGATTCCCTTATTCAGAGACTTTACACTCTCTACAACCTCCTCGTCACTCAGGGCCTTGAAATAGGCATTGTACTCCTCTCTGGAGAAGATGCTCTTGAGTCCCTTAGTTAGAGCCCCTATGTCCCCCATTCGACCTACCAGTTCTCCCACTTTCTTGCCTAGTTCGATGGAAGCCCACCCGAGATGAGCCTCCAAAACCTGCCCTACGTTCATCCTTGAGGGAACACCCAACGGGTTTAAAATAATGTCAACAGGGGTTCCATCTGCAAAATAGGGCATATCCTCAATCGGAAGAATCCTGGAAAGGACGCCTTTGTTCCCATGTCGTCCTGCCATCTTGTCACCGACGGACAATTGACGCTTCACAGCCACATAGATCTTGATCATCTTAATCACACCGGGCGCCAATTCATCGCCACGACTCAATCTCTCAATTCTCTCTTCAATATGCTTGCCAATTCTTTCGACTCTACCGGTGTATTTCTCGACGATGGATTCCACCTTCTCCACCAAGTCCATGGGCGCGTTTAGATCTGCGCCTGCCCATGCTTGAATGGGAATCTGATTAACGTCTTCTTCCTTTATTGTCTTTTTTGTACTAAAAAGGATCTTGTTCGATGATTTGTCACGAAGATTAGTCTTTAATTTCTGTCCAATCAAAAACTCTCTTAGTCTTGTTCTGGTGCTTCGCTCTATGATCTCGATTTCATCGACCATATCCTTTTCCAGCCTGGCCTTCTCGTCTTTCTCAATATCAAGACTTCTCTGATCCTTCTCTACCCCTCTCCTAGCAAAAACCTTCGCGTCAATGACTGTCCCTTCCATGCCTGGTGGGACTCTCAATGAGCTATCCTTCACATCTCCGGCCTTATCACCAAAAATGGCTCTCAACAGCTTCTCTTCAGGGGAAAGTTGGGTCTCTCCTTTTGGCGTTATTTTCCCAACAAGGATATCGCCGGGCCTTACTTCCGCCCCGATCTTGATGATTCCACTTGAATCCAGATTTTTTAAGGCTTCTTCCCCGACATTGGGAATATCCTTTGTAATCTCTTCTTTGCCAAGTTTGGTGTCTCGTGAAACACACTCGAATTCCTCTATATGTATAGAGGTATAGACATCCTCTTTGACCACCCTCTCACTGATAATAATCGAGTCTTCAAAGTTGTATCCACCCCATGACATGAAGGCTACTGTCACGTTCTGTCCAAGGGCGAGTTCTCCCAATTCAGTGGCCGGACCGTCTGCAATGATGTCTCCTTTTTTGACTACATCTCCCTTTCTCACAATCGGTTTCTGATTGTAACAGGTACTCTGATTTGATTTCGTATATTTAACGAGTTTATAGATTTCCACTGTATCTTCATCGACGTCTCCGTCCCCGGTGGATTTAACAACAATACGAGAGGCATCTACGTCTTCCACCACACCGTCTCTCCTGGCAATGACAGTTACACCTGCATCTCTTGCAACGACACCCTCAATACCGGTTCCTACTAAAGGCGCGGCAGCTTTGAGAAGGGGAACAGCTTGGCGTTGCATATTCGAACCCATTAGAGCCCTGTTAGCGTCGTCATGTTCGAGAAATGGGATCAATGAAGCTGAGACACTGACGAGCTGGTCCGGGGAAACGTCCATATACTTGACTTCACTTATGGGGGCTTTACTCGCCTCTCCTTGAATCCGCACTGCAGCTTCATCCCTTATGAAATTTCCTTGCCTATCAAGAGGCGCATTGGCTTGTGCGATGGGGTAGTCTTTTTCATCCAGGGCGGAGAGGTAGGCGATCTCCTTGGTCACCTTTCCATTCTGTGCAAATCGACAGGGTGTCTCAATAAAACCATACTCATTAACCCTGGCGTAGGTGCTCAAAGAGACGATAAGGCCGATATTAGGTCCTTCGGGAGTCTCAATGGGACAAATCCTCCCATAGTGTGTCGGATGTACGTCGCGTACCTCAAAACCTGCTCTTTCCCTTGTCAGTCCGCCGGGGCCAAGCGCGCTCAGTCTTCTCTTATGAGTGATTTCAGATAAAGGATTAGTCTGATCCATAAATTGTGAAAGCTGGCTTGTTCCGAAAAACTCTTTCACTACTGCTGAGACTGGTTTGGAGTTGATCAAATCATGGGGCATGAGCGTTTCCACTTCCTGAAGGCTCATTCTCTCTTTAATGGCCCTCTCCATCCTTACAAGCCCTATTCGATACTGGTTCTCGAGCAACTCCCCCACTGCCCTCACTCTGCGATTTCCCAGATTATCAATGTCGTCAACAACAGCCTCAGCATTTTTTAGACGGATCAATTCCTTGACCGTAGCAATAATATCTTCTTTTCGAAGGGTCCGATGATCGAGATCCGCATCCATATTCAACCTATAATTCAGCTTCAGTCTACCGACAGGGGAAAGATCATAAGTTGAAAAATTGAAGAAAAGCCCTTGAAAGAAATTGTTTGCCACTTCCTGAGTGGGTGGGCTGGTGGGACGCATCTTCCTGTAGATTTCGAGAACTGCCTCATCACTGCTCTCTATCTTGTCCAACAACATCGTATTTCTGATCGTCGGAGTCACACCTATTGCGTCAAGCACGAGACACTCTACTTCTGTAATCCCTTTCTCCGGAATGATTTGAAGCATCTCAGCCGTAAGGGGTTGGTTCCCGAATGCCAATACCTCGCCTGTAGATGGATCTATCAAATCATCGGCCAAAATCCTTCCTTCGACGTCCTCAGAATCGATGGGAATGTGGGTCATTCCGGCAGCTTCAAAGGCCTTATGAAGTCTTTTCGTGTATCTATCGCCTTCTTGGGCAAGGAGCTTCCTCGATTTGGGGTGTTTGATATCTTTCGTGATCCGGCTTCGATAGAGGGTGTCCAAATCCGCAGGACGAAAACACCCCTTCTTGCTGACTATGATTTTTTCAGTGTCATAAAACTCGGACAGGATCTCTTTTGGTGAATAGCCGAGGGCCTTTAAAAACGTAGTTGCAGGAAATTTCCTCCTTCTATCAATCCGTACATACAGAAGGTCTTTTGGATCAAACTCAAAATCAAGCCATGACCCCCTAAGAGGGATAATCCGGGCCGAATAAAGGAGTTTGCCACTGGAATGAGTCTTACCTCGATCGTGGTCAAAGAAGCAGCCCGGAGATCTATGGAGCTGACTGACAATGACTCTTTCAGTCCCATTGATGATAAAAGTCCCCTTTTCCGTCATCATAGGGATGGTGCCAAAATAGATTTCTTGTTCCTTGATATCTCGAATGCTCTTCGTCCCTTCAGCGCCATCGGTATCGAAAACCAGGATACGCACAGTCAACCTAAGAAGGGCCTCATAGGTCATGCCTTTGTTGAGACACTCATCCTCACTATACTTTGCGTCTTCAAAAGCGTACCTGACAAATTCCAGAGATGAAGTCCCACTGAAATCGCGGATAGGAAAAACATTTTTGAATGCCCCCTGAAGGCCAATCTCTTTTCGCTCCTCAGGCGGAACATCTTTTTGAAGAAACCGCTCGTAAGACTTCTTTTGCATTTCGATGAGATTCGGGATATCGATAATCTTATCGATCTTCCTGAAGCTTTTTCTGATACGGCGTGCCATACTACCTTGTGCTTTCATCTCATCTCCTCTATTCTCTTCAAACTCGGCTAGAAAACGAAAAAATACAAGCTACAAGGCATAGGTCAAGAGCCGGAAACAAATCCTCTAGTCCTATGCCCTCATTCTATTTGATCTCGACAGAGGCGCCCGCCTCTTCCAATTCTTTCTGGATATTGTCCGCCTCTTCCTTTGGGACGCCTTCTTTGACTGCTCCGGGCACACTATCTACAAGGGCTTTAGCTTCCTTTAAACCCAGGCCGGTGATAGCACGAACCGCCTTGATCACCTGAATCTTCTTGTCGCCAACGGCCGTAAGTATAACGTTAAACTCCGTCTGTTCTTCGCTCTCTTCTTGCTCCTGCCCGGAAGGCATACCTCCTGCGACCATTGCAACAGGAGCCGCTGCAGTCACCCCAAACTTCTCTTCCAGCTCTTTGACGAAATCCGAGAGCTCAAGTACAGTCATATTTGATATGAATTCAACCACATCTTCTTTACTAATACTGGTTGCCATTTTCTTTGTTAAACCTCCTTGGATTTATAATTATTCACCTTGTGTATTCACAGTCTCGTTTGCGTCTTCGATTGCCTTTAGGACGTTAAGAAGACTAACAAGAACGCCATTCAAGACACGCACAAAAGACGTGGGAACTTCCTTCATAGCCGATAAAGTCTGAGCAAGAAGCACCTCTCGTCCCGGAAGCTCTGCCAGTCTTCTAATGGCATTTGCATCCATTATTCTCCCGGAGATATGCCCCACTTTCAGTTCCAGATTCTTCTGAGTCTTGCTGAAATCCACAAGAACTTTGGCCGGTGCGACAACATCGTCATGGGCGATGGTAAGGGCACAGGGGCCCACAAAATGCTCCTTCAATGACTCTGTCTCCGTATTCTGGCATGCAAGTTTCATAAGCCGATTCTTGACCACCTGAAATACGGATCCCGTCTGTCTCAGTTCCCTTCTAAGCCTGTTCAAAGTCTCTACATCGAGACCCTGATAGTCCACAAGAAATGCGGCTTGCGCGTTTTGCAGCCGATCTTTCATATCGGCGACTAAGTTTTCTTTTTGTCTTCTATCCAAAAATCAATCACCCCCTCTCTGATAGCATAGATTTCGTAGTCAAAGTCAGGGGTGCCTCATGAAATACAGGTTACTGATTAGTCTCGGTAGGCCGAAATCCCATTAAGCCTCAATCATTCTGATTCCACACAACTCAGCCGATAAGGCACCTACTGTCTTTGACTCTCAAATATGCCGTTATATCTCGTTATTTCTGTTTCTCTATCTCCCTAATCCGCTGTTAATAAAAATATCCGGTCCAACCTCATCATCTAACTGAGGATATCTTTCACATATGCCGGATCAATCTTGATTCCAGGACCCATGGTTGTAGATATGGATATGCCCTTCAGGTAAGTCCCCTTACTCGAAGCCGGTTTGAGCCTCATGATGGTATCAAAAAAAGCGGAAATGTTGCCAAGAAGCTTATCAAGACCAAATGAAACCATACCCATTCGTGCATGGACAATGCCCGCCTTCTCAACCCTAAAGTCTATCTTTCCTGCCTTAACATCATCGACAGCTTTACCAACATCGAATGTCACTGTTCCGAGTTTTGCATTGGGCATCATGCCCCTGGGCCCCAGGATCCTCCCCAATTTACTCACGGTGCTCATCATATCCGGAGTTGCGATCGCCTTGTCGAATTCCAGCCAACCATTCTGAATCTTTTCCACAAACTCATCGGAGCCCACATAGTCTGCACCGGCTTCCTGCGCCTCTTTTTCCTTTTCTCCTTTGGCAAAAACCATAACTCGCACTTCTTTTCCCACACCGTTGGGCAATACGACGCTACCTCTGACCATTTGGTCCGCATGTCTGGGATCCACACCTAACCTAATAGCAAGATCAACGGTTTCATCCATCTTTGCATAGGCACAATCAAGAGCAAGTTGAACCGCTTCCTGAAAACTATATTTTTTCATTCTGTCTATTTTACTTACACTTTCTGTGAATTTTTTGCCTCTTTTCCTCATGGTCTATAATCCTCTTGAATTCTACTGAATGACTGTAATTCCCATGCTTTTCGCCGTACCTTCTATGATCCTGCTAGCACTTTCCAAATCATAGGCATTCAGATCTTCAAACTTGAGCTTTGCAATCTCTTCCACCTGTTTCTTTGTCACTTCTCCC
>CAZFMX010000090.1:8826-11649 GCA_964520425.1 uncultured Desulfobacteraceae bacterium | reverse complement strand
CCTTCGAGGGGGCTGCTTGAGGCTTTCCGCTATGCGGAAAGAGTACTCACTGTTATGAGTCTATGGGAATTCTGGCTTTTATGTCAATGAAAATGCAGAGTAAGCGCATTCTTCTCACTCGCCCTATAGGTTGAACTGAGTTCCATTCGGCCCGAGCTCATGGCCGAGGGCAGGTTTAAAGATGGAATATTATGTATTGAAGAATTTGATGTGGTTGAGATTTGGCTTTGAACAGGGCTTAATGTCCCATTCTGGGAATGGGAGAAAATCCCTCGCCTTTAGGCGAAGACTTCAGTTCGATTTTTTTTACACAGTCAGGATTCAAGGGTTTAAGGGAAGGCATAATCGTTTTTTCACTTGATCCCTTGACCCCTTGATTCCTTGGACCCTCAAGCCTTCGGCTTCAGCCGAAAATGGTTGACTTAATTCTCGATCAATTATGCCTTCGTGCAATCTTTTCAAACATCACAAGCATTCCTGTCATCAAGGAGTAGATAGAATCCATATTGAGGTTTTTTTCAGCCGTGGTATCGAAAAAGAGATGCAGGTCCGATTCCAGACCCTCTTCAGACCTCCAGTAGCAGATCAGAACAGGTAGTTTGGGTAAGGGGTATAGGACCAATGAGATATCCGAGTCATAATGGCGATCCACCTGCCTTCCGGCAAAGACGTGCAGCATGTCGGCAAAGAAATCGGGATAGGTGTCTGCAACTTTTTTCATCGGTTTTTCACAGCGGTGTTCGAAAAAGCGGCCCCAATCTTTTCCCCCTTTTAACTCCCTTAAGGGAACCCAGTTTCCAGAGGGTTCCACCCCCTTACCATCCAAGATGTAGTTGAGTACGGGTAAGGTAAGCCATGAGTGGATATGGATTTCAGAGAAAAAAGTTCCTCTAGAATCCACACTGAAATTCTTCCCGAGAACCTTAAGGGTCAGTTTACTATCTCTCAAGGGGATGTCCAGCCTTTTGGATGCCTCGGAAAAGTCGATTTTTGAGAGTCGATCCTTTAAATGGTTCAATACTTCTTCTCTTTCGCGATTAGAAGATTTCGGATCACCGGTATCCCCATTAAACTGTTGGAGAATTTCCTCTCCAACATAGGGGCATTGGCTGAACGATTTTTGTTTCCTTGCCACTGCCGCGGCAAAGGCCAGACAGGTTTTTTCACTGCATTCTCCGCAGTTTGATTTATTAAGATGCTTCAGAATTTCCATGGGGTTTGGCGCCATATTTCATCCTCTTCCTTACCCTTTTCACCTCTAATAAGTCTAAGACCGCTCTAAAACAAGCGGTTATTATAGCAAATCATATATCATCTCAATCAGTTGTGTTGGCCCGGCCATATTTCAGTTAATTTATTTCATGGCGTAAAAGCTTCTTTGTATGGGGCAAAACCGGAACAAAATACGTACAAGATAATTTCGCCGTTTTCGTCCAAAGGCACTTCAAGATCAAATGTGCCCAGATCCCCACCACAACTGAACATGCTTTGACCATTTGCCAGGACCATCGCACAGAGGGGAGTCCTATCATATGCCACCGTTCCGCTGATCCTGATCCAGTTTGGGTTTGTGGTGCCTGGGTCTGACTCAACCGTTATCTCCATCTCCTGGGTACCCAAAGCGACACGAGAGATACGGATATCAAAACACCCTCCTCTTTCAGGGCCGATTATGGTCTTAAAAGGAGCAAACCCCGAACAAAAGCCATGTAAGGTGATTTCCCCGTTTTCATCCAGAGGCACATCAAGGTCGTACAGACCAAGATCATCGCCACATGTGAAGACGTGTTGACCGTTGGCAAGGACCATGGCGCAAAGAGGGGTCCCCTTATATGTAATCGATCCGTAGATTGATACCCAGTTGGGATCTTCCGGTCTCCCGTCGCAAGCATCTCCACATCCATCCCCATCACTATCTTCTTGTCCAGGGTTATGGGTGCACGGGCAGTTGTCCATATTATCTAGTACATAACCTTCTGGCTGTGAATATGCGGGGAAACTGTCATTTGGGTTACCATATCCATCTTCGTCAGCGTCCCGGTAATAAATCACAGGGCTCTGGCAGTCTTCCCACCCTGGTTGATGAGCATCCAGGAAATCCCGAAGGTCGGGATCTGTCGTATATAAGTGATTGTTGCAAATGTTAAAACAATACAAGTAGCTCAAGTTCATCAGTTCCGTCGGTATGCTGCCTGTCAGCTGGTTGGATCCGAGGGTAAACCACCATAGGTTGACTAGGTTCCCCAACTCAGCTGGTATGCTCCCTGTCAGCTGGTTGGAGGAGAGTTGAAGGGTTTGTAGGTTGGCCAGGTTCCCCAATTCAGGGGGTATGCTCCCTGTCAGCTGGTTATCCCCGAGCCAAAGGTATACTAGGTTGGCCAGATTTCCCAACTCAGCTGGTATGCTCCCTGTCAGCTGGTTGGAATAGATGGAAAGTTCTTGTAGGTTGGCCAGATTCCCCAACTCAGACGGTATGCTCCCTGTCAGCTGATTGTAAGAGAGTTCAAGTTCTTGTAGGTTGGCCAGGTTCCCCAATTCAGGAGGTATGCTTCCGGTCAGCTGGTTTTGAAAAAGGTTAAGATGTTCTAGTTTGGCCAGGTTCCCCAACTCAGACGGTATACTTCCTGTCAGTTCGTTGGTAGAGAGGAAAAGGGTTTGTAGGTTGGTAAGGTTCCCCAACTCAGGGGGTATGCTTCCTGTCAACTGGTGTCCACCGAACCAAAGGATTTGTAGGTTGGTCAGGTTTCCCAACTCAGGGGGTATGCTCCCTGTCAGTGGGTTGGCAGAGAGGAAAAGTTCTTGTAGGTTGGCCAGGTTCCCCAA